>NZ_JACJQM010000028.1:0-89508 GCF_014696655.1 Nostoc sp. FACHB-888
AGAGAATAATCTGTAACCCTTGCCCGGATAGGATTTTAACTGTAGAGCTTTGTTTGAAGGTTTCTATTAGCTTGCGATCGCTAATCTTCCCACTAAATCTAGGTTTCATCATTTAGCCTCAATTTTTATTTCCCCAGAGTGACAAAAGAGGGATTAGTTATTTGGTTTTTTCAAAACCACATGGAAAGAATTTAAATATCCCGTAATGGTTTTAGCTAATGTCTTCTGCTGTTTTTTTGTAGTTATTGCCATTACTTGATACAATCTTCCTTCGGCAACATACATTCTACTTTTAGTGATTTTCCCTCCAGAATTGATGTACTCAATTTCTTTACCAGGATGATTATTAGAACTACGAATATTTCGCTGACTAATTAAATTACTTTTCGTAGTCTTTAAAGCCATATCCCGCGCATTATTAAGTACAGTTTGGGGGTCAGTTATTTGACCGTAACTATAAGGAAAATCATTGTAAGCAACTACATAAGCTACTTGCTGTTTTGGTGGTTGAGCAACAAATATTTCTAAGTCAATTTCCCCCATGTAAGTTTTTTGGGATTGGGTATTTCTGTCGGGGCTTCCCGGCATCAAAATAGTAAACCGCCCATCTGGAGCCGTGTATAATTTCCATTGTGGCTGCACGGGTTGAGTAACCTTTGGTTTGGGTTTAACAACAGTCGTCGGAGTTTTGGGTTGACGTGCCTCCACGAGAACAGATCCACCGCAAACAAAGGTGGCAGCGAGTAATGGCAGCAGGCTCTTAATTGTCATATTTTTTGCTTTCGAGATGCAGATATTACTGATGATGCTAGCTGTTATAACCTAGCAGCACATAAAACAGCACCTATTAGTCCCACTTGCTGGTTGAGGATAATATACACGGGTATCTCTTCGAGGAGGCGGCGCATCCTGCCTTTTTGAGTGAAATTTAATAAGAAACCGCTATTTTGGATTAAGGGTAGGATTTTAGGCGCAATCCCACCAGCGATGTATAAGCCACCATAAGGTAAGAGTTTAAGGGCGAGATTGCCGGCTTCTGCACCATAAGCCTCTATAAATAATTGCAAAGTCTGTTCCGAAAGGCGATCGCTACCTTCCAAGGCTGCTTTGCCAATAGCAGCACCAGGATCAACACTTTTCTCTTCTTGTCCGGCTTCTTGTTCCCAAGTTCTGACGATTTGGGCAATGTCTGGTGATTCTGCTGCAAATTTGCGATCGCGCAAAAATTGATAAATTGCTACAATTCCCATTCCAGAAACTACCCGTTCCACAGAAATGCGCTGGATATCATGTTTACCTAACAGGTATTTCAACAGTTGAAACTCGATCTCGTTCCGAGGTGCAAAATCAGCGTGTCCACCTTCTGAGGGAAAAACTTGATAGTGGCTTCCCTGCTTAATTAAAAATCCTTGTCCTAAGCCAGTACCAGCACCAATAATTGCAATAGGTGCTTCGGGTTGAGATTTGCCAACTTGCAACGTCAGCAAGTCTTGTTTTTGTAAACCTAAAATACCATAGCCAATCGCTGCAAAGTCATTAATCAAAGAAATATGCGGGATACCCAATTCTTGCTGTAGACGTTCGGTATCCAGAAACCAAATTAAATTGGTTAGTTTGGCAGTATTTTTGACAATGGGGCCTGCGATCGCAAAACAAGCCTTTTCTGGTATTGGTGTATTAGCTTCGGCCAAAAACTGCTGCACTATCGGTACTAAATCAGGAAAATCGGCACTAAGGTAACTTTCCTGATAAATAGTATGTAAACCTGCTGAATCTGATGTTTCAGCCAATCGCAGAATAGTTTTCGTACCGCCGATGTCTCCTGCTAGTAACAATGTCATAGAATTTATTCGCGAATTAATTGCTTATTTGTAAGATATACCCAACGTAGCAGAAGCCATGAAAGCAAATATCTATCAGAGGTTTAAGCAAATCGAATCACTTCCTCTATGTGGGTTAAATGGGAAGTATCTCCCTTTAGTTCTAGCAACCATTCTGGATCTTCGCGCACGACTTTTACCAGGGAACATAGAGAAGCTTTGACTTCTGTTTTGGCAATTTCCCCCACTAGCCCCATTGCTCCCCCCAACACAGATGCACCATGAGCTACTAGCAGGATATGCTGTGGGAAGAACTCAGTAGCTAAACATCTAGCAGTTTGCCCAGAACGTTCTCGGACTTTTTCGTGAGTTTCAGGATATTTGGCGGCGATGCGCGAAGTGTAGCTGGTATCAATTCTGGGGAATAATTCTGCTAACGCTGGAGTTGAGAGTCTTTCAGGTTCTTCTGTCATCCAAGCTGGATTTAGCCATTCACTCAAACCTGTTTCCAATTTGATCGGTAAGTTTAGCACTTCTGCAACTGCGTTTGCCGTTTGTACGGTTCGCAGGAAAGGAGAAGCGAAAATATGGCTAATATTTTCTCCTTTTAAGCGCTTTGCTAACTGTTGTGCCTGCACCATACCGTCATCAGACAACGGTGGATCGTAGCGTCGTTTGGCGGTGAGAAACCAATCGGGGTTTACGAAATCTAGGCGGTTGGCGTGTCTTGCGATCCAGACTATTTGACTCATGGGTTGTAATTATTCCGGTGAATAGAATTCGCCGCTAAACAAATATAGATATCTGCAAGGAGGGCTGCAAATATTAATATAGGACAAAAATCGTAATAATATTTAATAATACTAATAATGAGGAAAAGTTATAAATGCTGTCAATATAGTTTTACTTAAAGCCTTTTTAGCCATTTTTCTAAAGCTACATCAACAAATCCATTTAGAGGTTCATAGTCACCAAAATCAAATACAACATATCCTTTCATTCCAACAGATTCACGAAATCCATTATCTCGTTTTAATTTGAGTAAATTACCCTAAATAAGCTTTTTTAACTCGCTCATCACTAATTAATTCTGATGCTGCGCCTGTTAAAGTTATAGAACCAGCTTCTAAAACATAACCGCGATCGGCAATTTGCAGCGCCAGATTAGCATTTTGTTCAACTAACAAAATAGTCACGCCTGTAGCACGAAGATTTTCAATAATTGAGAAGATTTCTCGGACGATCGCAGGTGCTAAACCTAAGCTAGGCTCGTCTAAAAGTAAGAGTTGCGGTTTACTCATGACAGCCCGTGCGATCGCTAACATTTGTTGTTCACCACCGCTAAGGGTTCCTGCTAGTTGATTGCGTCTTTGTGACAA
The DNA here is from genome assembly GCF_014696655.1 of Nostoc sp. FACHB-888. NCBI lineage: Bacteria > Bacillati > Cyanobacteriota > Cyanophyceae > Nostocales > Nostocaceae > Nostoc > Nostoc sp. FACHB-888. The sequence continues at coordinate 3,200 of NZ_JACJQM010000028.1, forward strand.
ACGCGGAAATAGATCAAATTGGTGCTGAATATCTGCTTTTATCTCTGCTTGATTGGAGCGAATATAAGCACCCAAAAGTAAGTTATCAAATACTGTTTGCCTCGCTAATACTCTCCGTCCTTCTGGACAATGGGCAATACCAAGTTGTACAACTTCGTGAGTTTGGCGGCGGGTAATATTATGTCCATTATAGATAATTCCGCCACTCTTAGGATTAACTACTTTAGATATGGCGCGGAGTGTAGTAGTTTTACCAGCACCATTAGCACCAATTAGAGTAACTACCTCGCCTTTTTGAATAATTAAATTAATCTTTTTTAAAGCTTGGATACCGCCATAATTAACATCAAGCTCTTGAACTTCTAAAATTGTATAGTTTGGTTTACTATCGGCTTTCATCGGCGGTTTACATCCAGAAATGTTGATTCAAAACCTAACATATATCAATCATACATTTCTTAAAAGACTGAGTAGACATTGCTTTAACTTAAAAACCAACGCTAGAATATTGCAATCTTTATGATGTACCATTAATTACTGATAAAGATATTAAGCTCCTGTGGCAAAAGTAGCAGATATTGGTAGCAAGCGACTAATTAATTTAGCTCCCGATGCATGGGTACAGTGGGTAACACAGCGTCCTGAAGTTGTGGCGAAAGAAATTCTCGGTTCTGAGTTTCACTGGATTAGCCGGGAGACAGATGTTTTAGTGAAGGCATATAGTGCCACTCACGGAGATTTTCTTGTACTAAATGAACTACAACTGCGTTATACAGCACAGATGCCTTTACGGATGAGAGCTTATGCTGCCTTGGCACAAGAACGCTACCGATTGCCAACTTACCCAGTACTCGTTAACATTTTACCGCCTCCATCCACCTTAACTATTGTCAATAGTTACGAGCAGGAATTTTTAGGATTACGTGCTATCCAAGATTATCGCGTGATTAATTTGTGGGAAATCGATGCTGAAATAGTATTTAGGCAACCATTACCATCGTTGTTACCCTTTGTGCCAATTTTGCAAGGAGGGGGAGAGGTATCAGTTGTGCAACGCGCACTACAGGCGCTACGAGCAGATGAACAGTTGAACGAGTTAGAATCATTGCTGGCATTTTTTGCTAGCTTTGTGTTAGACACGCCTTTAGTGCAGCAAATCATGAGGTGGGATATGGCAGTATTGCGAGAATCGCCTTGGTATCACGAGATTGAGCAAAGAGGTATTCAAGAGGGTGCGCGACGGCAGTTAATCCGAGTATTGGAACAACGCTTTGGCGAAATTTCCCATGAGGTAGAAGTAAGGCTTGAGGGTAAAAGTGTGGAGCAATTAGAAATTTTAATGGATAGTGCGATCGCAGTGAGTTCTTTAGACGAATTTCTCACAATTATATCTGCGTGACATAATCTACACACTCCTATCGACAGTAAGTGTGGGTTTCTGTGCGACTCCTCTACGAGGACAATACGGTAGTCGCTGAAAACCACGTTTAAGGGTGCGTAAGCCCTTTATGGCTACCCGAATTCAATAAACGACTGCCCGAATTCAATAAACGACTACCCGAATTCAATAAACGGCTGCCCGAATTCAATACTTCAAGTTACGATAAATCTTATTTATTGAGAGCATCCATACCCTGATGACAAGGCCTGCTGATGTCAGTACCAAAAAATTAATCAGCCTCGCACCCAATAACTGGGTAAGATGGGTAACGCAGATTCCTGATGTTGTTGCTGGAGAAATTCTAAATAGTGAATTTCAGTGGATTAGCCGAGAAAGTGATGTTTTAATCCGTGTCACTAGTCCCCAACACGGAGAATTTTTGCTTCTTAACGAATTGCAATTACGCTATCAATCCCAAATGCCACGTCGGATGCGTGCATACGCTGCACTTGCAGAAGAAAAATATAACTTACCAACATATCCTGTTCTGATCAATATTCTTAAAACTGGTAGCAACGAAATACCCACAAGCTTTACATCAAATATTGCAGGATTACGGGCAATACAAGATTATCGGGTAATTAACCTGTGGGAAATTGATGTCAATATTGCTTTTCAACAACCCTTACCATCCTTATTGCCATTTGTACCCATTCTCAAAGGTGGTGAAAATGAATCTATTATTAGAGAAGCATTGCAAATTCTCCGTGCTGATGAACAACTAAACCAACTGGAAACAGTTCTAGCTTTTTTTGCTACGTTTGTTTTAGAGAACACGCTCGTTCAAGAAATCATGAGGTGGGATATGTCCGTATTACGTGAGTCACCTTGGTATCAAGAAATTTTACGCGAAGGAGAAGCACGCGGGAAAGCAAGCGGGGAAGTAAGCGGGGAACTGCGAGGAATAGTTTCTGCGATTGAAATTAATTTAGAGTTGAAATTTAGCGATCGCGGCTTACAGTTGATGCCACAGATTAACCAGATTCAGGATTTGGAGCGTTTGAAGACAATTTTAAGAAATGTTGTAACTGCAAATACTATTGAGGAATTGCAACAAATTTTGTAATTCTCAATTTAATTATCATTCATTTCCCAAATAAGCTTCAATCACGGCTGGATCGTTTCTAACTACAGATGGTTCACCCAATGCAATCAATTGCCCAAAATCTAATACTGCAATGCGATCGCACAAACCCATAACCAAGGGTACGTGATGTTCAATCAGTACAATTGTTAAGTTAAACTGTTCTCGCAGACTACGGATAAATTCACTGAGTTGCTGCTTTTCATTGGGGTTCATCCCCGCCGCCGGTTCATCAAGCAGCAAGATTTGTGGTTCTAGGGCTAAAGCGCGGGCAATTTCTAGCCGACGCTGATCGCCGTAGGCAAAGTTTTTGGCTTTCTCGTCAGCGCGATCACTTAATCCCACCATATCTAATAATTGTAAAGCTTTTCGCCTGCTTTTTTTCTCTTCCCGACGCGCTGGTGGTAATCCTAAAACTCCTGTTAGTACATTACTTTTATTATGCAAATGTCGGGCAATTATGACATTTTCTAATGCTGATAATTCACCAAATAAGCGAATATTTTGAAAAGTCCGAGCAATACCTAAACCTGCTATTTGATCGGGGCGTAGTTGGGAAATATTAGCACCTTGATAGCGTAATTCTCCACTAGAAAGGGGAATAAAAGCTGTAATCAAATTAAACAGTGTTGTTTTCCCAGCACCGTTAGGGCCAATTAATCCAAAAATCTCATGTTGATTGACTGTAAAAGATACATTATTTACCGCCACTAACCCCCCAAAACGGCGAGTCAGTGATTTGGCTTCTAAAACAATGTTATTTGTCATTACGCTGCCTTAATTAAATCGGCTGCTTTTTCACAAATCATAATTTTCGTTACTTTTATTCTATTTCTTAACTTGTCTGTTTTAATGTTTTAGAAATTAACTTTGTCAATTGCTTCTTACAGTTTCTCAAAAAATCTGGAGTAACAAAGCCTTGGGGAAAAAATATAGTTCCTAAGACTATTAATATACCATAAATAATTAATCTCCCATCGCGCAAAAATTGAGATAACCAATTGGGTAATCCTGCTATATCAGCTATTCTTCGTAAAATAATTTCTAATAATACTTTCAAGACAATAGCACCGACAACCGAACCTAAAAAAGTTCTAGAACCACCAATTAACACAATTGTTAAATAGGTAATGCTAGCATCAAAAGTACCTTGCCGAGCATTCCAAGTATTGAGAAAATGAGCGCTGATTACACCTACAATTCCGGCCAGCATTGCTCCGAGAGTAAAGGCTAAAACTTTGTAGTAAGTGGGGTTAATGCCCATTGCACTAGCAGCTAATTCATCTTCACGGATGGCGATAAATGCTCTACCTGTGCGAATACGTTCTAAACGGTAAAATAACACCATACTAATTAATAGTAATGGTATGGCAATCCACAAATATTCGATTTGGCTTTGGAATGGTTGAGGAATACCAAAAATCCCTACAGCACCGCCTGTAATATCTAAATTTAAGGATACAACTCGCAATACTTCTACAAAAGCAATAGTTGCGATCGCTAAATAAATTCCCCGCAACCGTAATGCTGGAATTCCAACTATTACGGCTAATATACCGGAGATTAAACCAGCAATCAACATTTCTAATAAAAGTAATGGAATCGGGAATAAATTATTACTAGATGGAAAGACTTTTGTAGATAAAATTGCTGCAATATATCCGCCTAAAGCATAAAATCCAGGACTAGCTAAAGACAATTGCCCAGCCATTAGCGGTAAGTAAAGTGATAGTCCTAATAAAGCCTCCAATACCATGTAGACTATTGGTGATTCATAAGTAGAAAAAAATTCAGCCATTGTAAAATATTTTGATTAAGCTATCACTTTTTTAAATTGTTAAACTGTTAATATTTGCTCTGCTGTCAGCGCCAATTTAGGAAAAGTGCGTGACACAATTCTTTCTGAACCTCTAAACTGTGTACGTTGGTATTTACCCTCAGAATCCAGTAGAAAAACAAATATAGCCGGAACTTTTGGATTTCCTAAATACTCTCTTGAACCAATTGCCAAATAATCTATAATCCAATATTCTGTAATACCTAAGCGTTGATATTCATCTAATTTATCAATGTAGTCATCCTCCCAATTAGTTGATGTTACCTCTATAGCTAACTGGATGGGTTCTTCAAGTGCAGAATAAGCAGAACGATTTGAGCGCCACACATCTTTATCTATCACACTGACATCAGGCTTGCGTCCTTGTTCTATTCCATTGGCAGTTATAGTTTTCAAAACTGCTGTGATTTTTACTACATAATTTAGGTTTAAACGTTTAATTTCATCTTTGAAAGAATCAGCCGCAAAGTCTGCGACATCATCATGATTTCTAGTTGCACGCACTTCTACAATTTCTCCATCCACAAGTTCATATAAGCCTTCCTCTGGGCACTGTTCTAAAAAATCATCAAAAGTTAATCTTTGTTTGGTGTATGTTTTCATCGCCCTACATCTCTTTAAACTTTTTGAATAAACCGACGGCCTAGCAAACCTTGAGGTCTAACTAACAACATGATAAATAATATTCCATAGGCTACAGCGTCTTTGTAACCGGAATATTCCGCCGGAACAAAAGCTTCAACTAAACCAATGAGCAATCCTCCTAAAACTGCACCGGGAATACTACCTAAACCACCTAAGACAATTACTGCTAAACCCCGTAAACCAAAAGCAATACCGAAATATGGCCCGGCAATACTAACACTAGAAGCAACTAAAGTTCCTGCTAATCCTGCTAAGAAACTGCTAATGAAAAATGTTAAAATGATAAAGTGATCGCTATTAATTCCTAACAAACTCGCTGTAGTTGGATCTTCTGCGATCGCCTGCATTGCTTTACCATATTTAGTCCGATTGATAAAGTAGGTAATAATTGCCACAATAACAACTGATACAGCAAAAATTATTATCTGAACGGTGCGAATAGGAATTTCCTTTTCTTGAGTACCAAAGTTAATAGAAGGTGGTAAATTCCCATAAGTATCTGCGGGGTATGTGTAACTTTCTGCGCCTACTAAATACTGGATTAAGTTCACAATTACCACTGCTACCCCCAAGCTAGAAACAACGGTTAGCAAGGGATCAGATCCTTGACGGCGCAAAGGTTGAAAAGCAAGCCGTTCCATCACTACCCCTACCAATCCCGCCAAGGTACTTCCTAAAATTAAGGCGATAGCAAATGGTAATTTTATCGGCAAGACTGCATTAGCTAGCAAGCCATTAAATCCAAAGTTACTACCCATAAGGGCATAAGTTAAATATGCGCCCAAGGTAAAAATCGCACCATGAGCTAAATTAATGATGCCCAAAATAGAATAAACTAAGGTATATCCCAATGCAAAAATTGCGTAGATACTACCAATAGATAATCCGTTCAAAAATTGTTGCAGAAATAGAGTCATATCCATGTTGCAACTATTTTATAAATACGAATTTTCCAGTGTTTCCATCTTTATCCATCTTAATTTGGGCGACGTAAAATTCTTTTTGAATTACATCACCTACTGGTGTAAAAGCAATCTCACCTAAAGGAGTATTATACTTTCCAGCTAGTATTTGCTTGTTCAATTCTGTACGCAGTTTATCCAGAGGTAGTGTGCTGATTTTAGACTTTTTATCCAACTCTTTAAGAGCTTCAACATATACCTGCACCGCCGCAAAAGATTGACCGGTAAATTGGGCGGGTTCTTTCTTGTATTGCTCAATATATGCTTGGCGAAATACCTTATTAATCTCACCAGGATATTCAGGACTGTAAGCTTGAGCAATCAGTACACCATCGCAAAGGGCTTTACAAACAGATAAAACATTGGGTGTATTCAGGCCATTACCACCAATAATTATGCCTTTATAACCCAACTCTCGCAGTTGCCGCACCAAGTTACCACCATCAGCAGCTAGACCCGAAATAATTACTAAATCTGGTTTTAAGTTAATTGCGTTGGTAGCTTGGGCTTGAAAGTCGGTATCGGTAGTTTGGAACTTTTGAACTGTTACTAATTCTAGCCCTTGTTCTTTAACTGCTTTTTGAAAAATCTCCGTTTCTGATTTGTTAAATGCATCATTTTGGGCATAAAAAACTGCTACTTTTTTAATTTGAGGATTCTGCTTGAGTGCAGCTTTTAGCGAATTAGGGGCAACTATAGAGACGGGAGCAGATACACGAGCGATATAATCACCAATTTCTGGAATTCCGTTTGCGGTATTTGATGCGCCAATAACTGGGACTTTAGCACGTTCGGCGATAGGGTCAGCACTAAAAGCTTGCTGCGATAAAGTAGGACCAACGATTCCGACAACTTTATCTTTGTTAATTAAAGTTTGAAAAGCGTTAATTGCTCCAGCTTCATCACCGCTAGTATCTTGGCTTACCAATTTAATCGGAGTGCCATTAATACCACCTTTACTATTGAAATACTTCTCGGCAATTCTGGCTCCAACAAATCCTTCTTGACCAAGTAATGCTACGTTGCTGGTTTGTGCTAAGGCAATACCGATGGGAATAGCACCTGGTGTAGTTGTTGTCTGGGCGGTGTTAGTTGTAGCGTTATTCGTGGTATTATCTGGAGAATTTGTCACAGAGCCACCGCCACAGCCTGTTAGTAGCAAAGCGCAAGTTGATAATAATGTTGTTGTCTGAGCGATCGCGTTATTCATCGTTAGATAATCTTCTAGTTATTAGATATTCGGCAAAAGTTAATACTAAAGTTTGTAATCTGCAAATAAAATGACGCAGATTTCCACTTTTGCACGAATTATATTAAATCATTCTTATTTGAACATGCAAAGACAAATATTCAAAGTCTTTGGAAATACAAATTATTATAAATACCGATAATCATATCATTTCCCGGTTCTATTTGGGAATGTACTATGAAGTCACTTTGTCCGTTCTGTGAAGTACTAAATAAGGACTCTTAAACCCTTTTTTCCTTACCAGCTAATTCCTTAGGTTCGTAGTGACGGCAACCGTTACATGGGCCGTTAGGATTGACAGCACAACGCATATAGCCAGATCGGGCATTAAATTTGCAGCTGATATCGCCAATTAGGTAACCCACACCTTCTAAATAATAGCGATCGCTTTCTACAGGTCTAAGATTTTGCCGCCTCTGTACAGCTGGAAAATTCATGGCTGCTTGTCTGAGTCGTAAGCGTGATCGCGCATGGGTTTTGCGGATCACCCACAGAGAAATCAGGGACGGTAAAAAACCAACGGCAATCACTAAAAGTGTCTTTAACACCTTCTTTTTACCTCTTCTATGCGCTGATTGATTGTCCCTGATGTTGCACTCGGTTTTACGGAGGTGCAATCTTAGGGCAGTTTGCCTAATTGGTATCATAACTGGTAACAATTAGCAATGGCAGTATACTAAGTAATTTTGAGGAAAAATTTCCTTCTGCCACTTCAATCAGCATAACTGTTACAACCTCAGGGGTGATCTGCCGTTGAATGTTAATAATTTTAAGATTTGTGGACTAATATCTTTTTGAAGAAGCTTTTTGTGTCAGCCTCAGTCCCATTCTTGTTTTTTCTGTGTCGCTGCGATGTTAATCTTTTTTTGGTTTGCTGACGAAGTTGCTGTGCCAGAAGTGCGGCTTCCCTTTCGGCTCGGAATAAATCAACCTTTCGCGTTGTCAGAATAAATGAGTCGTCAGGCTTTCGTTTCACCCAAGGGACGCTAACTGCGAAATATTGACAAATATTTTTCCATAGCTCCTGCTTTAAAACTGGGTAACGTTTTTGAGTATTCAGTGTGTTGGCGATCGCTTTCAACTCTAATATCGCTGCTTCTAACTCTCCCGCCATCTGATTGATACGTTTGACTTGTCTTATCAAACGCTCTTGTTCACTAACGATTTTTTCCTGTTGGGGTTGCAGTGGCGCTATAGCTGTAGTTACAGATATAGGCAACAACGAAACTTTGAGCAAAATAGGCTTTTTATCAGTGTCTTGGATTTGTTTCATACTACCTCAAGCAAAGCTAGCTGACTTTTAAGGCATTTTAACAGCTAATTAGTATATTTGTACTATAAAATTGTGTATATGAGGTTTAATCTGATGAATTCTGCTGTATAAGCAAAAAAGGACTAGTACCGCAAGGCGGAAGTCAAAAGTCAAAAGTATTATGGAATAAGCTATTTAGGTCTTTTTAATAGTCTTCTTATTTTCGCCGTCCTGTATTAGACTCGGAAGCTGAAGTAAACCCGCCAGCGCTGATACTATTTTTAGTAGATTTACTTGTCATTAATTACCTTTCTTATGAAATTAAGAATATACGAAATAACTGATACCGAAGAAATTATGAAATTGTTCTACAACACTATTCATGAAGTAAATATTCGTGATTACACACAAGAACAAGTAGATGCTTGGGCACCAGCAAATATGGATATTGACGTTTGGATTAAAGATTTGGAAAGTAAGTTTACTTACGTAGCCGAGGAACAGGGTAAAATTATTGGTTTTGGGGAATTAGAGGCTAATGGACATATTGATCGTTTTTATTGTCATAAAGATTTTCAAAGAAAAGGAGTTGGTAAGAAAATCTTAGAACAGCTTGAATTAAAAGCAAAGTCTTTAGAAATTGAAAACTTATTTACAGAAGCCAGTATTACAGCTAAACCGTTTTTTGAAAGACAGAATTTTATTGTTGTGAAACAGCAAGAGGTAGAACGTAGAGGGCAAAAGCTGATAAATTTTATTATGGAAAAACCAATTTAATAATTATTAAATTCATTGGATTACAAAAATCTAAATCCCCCTTAAAAAGGGGATTTAGGGGGATATAAAATTTTTGATGCCGACAAGAGAACTTTTCAAACATTCTCTTAAAAAACTTTTGTACTTCAGTAAATTATTTTTTAAAAGATTGATTTTAATTAACTCGTAGAATTAAACTTATCTCAATAACTGATTAATTTGAATTTGCAGTTTTTCTCGTAATTCTTGTGCCTGCCGATAAGCTACTGTACGCCCTTTATTTGAATAGTTGTGCAATTCTGCTGTTTCCAAAGGCTGAATAAAGTAACGCAGTCGAGTTCTCATTGCCCAAACTCCCATTGAAGGAAACAGAATTAAGACAAGCATTAAAGGTGAAAAAGGCAAAAATGGTAATTTGACTAATCGTTGCAATCGTTTTAAATTAACAGCCCAAGGATGTAAAGATTCGCTCCCAATGCAAACTACCGGGAGAATGGGAATTTGATAGCGATCGCTCAACTTAATAAAACTCACATCAAACTTTTCTAGTTGGTAGCGTCTCCTCCAACCTTTCAGAGGGCCGCGGATACCTTCGGGTGCATATAAAATAATTTCACCTTGGGCGTTTGCTGTAGGTGTTGGCGCAGCCATTGCGGCTTCAAAATCATCTAATTCGGCTCGCACACCACCCAAAACCTGTGACCATTTAGGTGGTAACCACCAAATCATCCAAGGATGCTCAAATAATGCTGGATTTGCTAGAAGTTGCACTCCCCATTCTCTAGCTTCACCTAATAAATAACCCAAGGTCAAAAAATCCCAAGGGAAAGACATCCCTGCATGGTTCATTGCCACAATTAATGGCCCTGTTTGCGGCAAGTTTTCGACTTGTTGTAACTCTCCACGAAAGTAGTATTTAACGATAGGGCCGAGAATTTCTTTGCTAAAAGCTTGTTGATATTTGGGATCAAATTCACTAACTTCTGTTCGGGGTGAACGAAAACCAATACGCAACCAACGACTCAGCAGCGCCAGATAAAATCCGCCAGGAACTAAAAATAACCCATATTCCAGCCAATTCCAACCGTCTGAATCGGTATGATAGTGCTGCCAATGACGGTTGAATAAAATTAGCCAGCCTGGAGGATACCAAAGACAAAACCAATCAAACCAATTAAATATATAGCCTTTAACTGGTACATTTTCCAGTTGAGGGTTGATAAGGTTTTCAGAATGTTGATTAATCAAAACAATAATATGGATTAGGCAAAAATTTTGATTTAAATACTATCATAGCTTTACAGCTTCGCTATTGGAATCTTACCTTGGAAGTAAAATCAACTACAATTTTTTTAAACCCATTTCAGATCATTTTGGCGAAATTAGCGATGATTTGGAAAAACTTATCTACACCAAACCAAAATATCTATAGGAATCGTAGTTTAAGTTGCCAAGATTCACGGTATTAAATTTTCCCAAATGGTTTAGGATTGCTATATATAAAATATTAAGTAGAGTATGAATCATAGCAAGATGATTCACTACTCATGCATTTTTTAGGTAGCGTGATTCTGGAAATTTATTAAATTTTATATAATACTATCTTTGATGACCTACCTGAAAAAATTTAATGTTTATTTTATAGTTACTTACTAGAATTATTTTGTCTCAACAAGTTTTGTCGCATCACCTTAAAACAGTTAACAGTTATCACAAGGATGAGCGGGGCTTACATCAGTGAACAGTAATTAATCAAGACGATAACTAAATATTGGTATTTCGCCAAAAGATAAAATTGATAATAACTAATGGCTATTGAAATTCTTCCTTAAGCTGGAGACAAATGGCGAGACACCTGTCTTACTCTTCCCATTATGGAACTAGAAAAGTCACTAAAAATTTCAGATTTAATCCGTGAACTTCGGCAGCACCTCGATCTCTCTCAGGAAAAGTTTGCAGCCAAGTTGGGAGTTTCCATGCGAACAGTTAATCGCTGGGAGAACGGATCTACAGTGCCTTCACAGATGGCACTAAAGCTCATTGAAGAAATGTTACAGAAGATGGGCGAACCAGGCAAAAGATTACTGAACGAGTATCTCCTCAAAACGGAGCAACAGGAGGACTCTTAAGATGATGGTGAAAGTACCCGAAAAAATTTTGATAATGCGCTCTTGGTTACTAACCTATAGTGTGATGATTCTGGCAGTCATAGCGGCGTTGTTGCTGACGCGACTGTTGTTGCCAGTCTTCGATCCGAGTGTATTTACATTATTTTATGCTGCCGTGGCAATCAGTGCCTGGTATGGCGGCATGAGGCTTGGAGTACTAGCGATCGCTCTTTCTGTTACAACTGCTCTCTATTTTTTGATCGAGCCAGTCTACTCGTTCGATTTTCTCAGCCCGAATGTCTTGGTACGATTAACCACATTCTCAGTAGTATCCTTCTTAATTACTGCCCTATCTTCAGAGTTGCGAACTGCTAGACGCAAGGCAGAGACAAGCCTGAAATTGTTGCAAAATAGCGAAATGCGGTTTAGCCGACTGGCAGAATCCAACATCATTGGAGTTATCGTAACTGATATGAACAATGGCTCCATCATGGAAGCCAATGATGCTTTTCTAAAGATGATCGGCTATACGCAAGAAGATTTGTCCGCTAACCAAATAAACTGGCGTGAGATTACCCCACCTGAGTATCTGCTTTTGAGTGAGCGTTCGGTGGAAGAACTTAGAACGGCCGGAGTCTGTAAACCTTTTGAGAAAGAATACATCGGTAAAGATGGCACAAGAGTTCCAGTTTTACTCGGTTCTGTCCTGGTGGAAGACAGTGAAGAAACTGTCATTGGCTTTGTTGTTGACTTGAGCGAGCGCAAACAAGTCGAACAAATCTTGCGGGAAAAGGAGGAACGCCTGAGATTAGCTAATGAGCGTTTTGAATTAGCAGCATCTGCGGTCAACTGTCTCATTTATGACTGGAATATAGAGCAGGATACTGTTGAAAGAACCGATGGTTTAACCCGGGTTTTGGGCTATTCCCTTGATATTGCTGAACCAACAGGTAATTGGTGGCGCGAACTTGTTCATCCAGAAGATTTGCAACGTGTACAAGAGCAGGCGGCGATCGCTTTGGCAAATGGCGATCGCTATGCTGCCGAGTATCGCATTCGCAACCAGGATAATCAGTACATCTATATATTAGATCAGGTAATAGTAGCGCAACGAGATGCTGATGGAAAACCAGCCCGCGTAGTTGGTAGCACTACAGATATTAGCGAGCGCAAGCAAGCAGAGAAGGCTATCCAAGAAAGTGAAGAACGCCTCAGGAGTTTTGTCAAAGCCAATATAGTTGGCATTATCTTTGGTGATGTGAATGGTAGCATCACTGAAGCCAACGACGAGTTCTTGCGAATTGTAGGCTATACCCAAGCAGATATCCAGACAGGCAGACTACGCTGGACTGATATCACACTTGCTGAGTACCAATATTTAGATGAACTAGCTATTGCTGAGGCCACAGCGAAGGGAACTTGTACTCCTTATGAGAAGGAATGCATTCGCAAGGATGGTTCTATTGTCCCGGTTGTGGTTGGCTACTCTCTGTTAGGAGGATCTCGGCAGAAATCAGTTGCATTCATTCTTGATATTAGCGACCTTAAGCAGGCTAAAAAAGCTCTGAGTCAGAGTCAAGAGCAATTTCAAGCTTTTATGGACAATATTCCAGCCGCAGCATGGATTACGAATGCAGACGGGCGTGTACTTTACCTCAGTCCAACTTATCTGAGTACATTCGATGTAGCAACAAATAAGGCGATTAATAAAAACATTTTTGACCTATACCCAGCCGAAATCGCCCAACCCTTCCTCAATAACATTAGAATAGTTGCCCAGACAAATCAGGTTGTTGAAACCATCGAGTCGGCCCCACGCACAGATGGCACTCTGGGAGAATTTTTGGTATATAAGTTTCCCATTGCGGATGCATCTGGGCAACGCCTAGTAGGAGGGGTTGCAGTTGACATCACCGAACGCGAACGCATTCTTCGTGAACGCCAGCTTGCCGAACTTGCCTTGCAAGAGCGTAGTGAAAGACTCAAGCTACTTTCTGAAACAACCAGTGATTTGCTTTCAACCGAGCGTCCCTTGGATCTAATGAACAACTTGTTTAGCAAACTCTCGGCGCAGATGGATTTGCATTTTTACTTCCACTATTTAATTGAGACACACGAAAATAAGCAGAAACTTCGCTTAGTAGCTTGGAACGGCATTACTGATGAAGTATTTCAAGCAATTGAATACCTGGAATTTAATCAAGAAATGTGCGGACTAGTGGCGCAACAACGCCATCAAATTGTCGTCAATGATGTGCAGCACTCTACCCATCCAAATGTCCACATCCTCCAGCCTTTGGAGATCACAGCCTATGCAGGCCAACCGTTAATTGCTCAGGGAAAGCTCCTTGGTGTCCTCTCCTTTGCCAGCCGCACCCGTACTCAATTCACTTCAGGGGAAATTGCCCTGCTGCAAGCAACTTCCGATCAGGTAGCGGTTGCTCTGGAACGCGCCGAGTTAATGACTTCGTTACAGCAGCAAAAAGAGAAATTAGTCCAAGCTAACCGGATTAAAGATGAATTTTTGGCGGTTCTTTCCCACGAACTTCGTACGCCGCTAAACCCGATTCTGGGATGGTCGAAGTTACTGCAAACTAAAAAGTATGATGAAGCAACCACTACTCGCGCCCTCCAAACCATTGAGCGCAATGCCAAGCTTCAGACTCAACTAATTGAAGATTTGTTGGATGTCTCTCGTATTTTGCAAGGTAAACTCAGTCTGAATATTGCTCCTGTGAATTTGGAAACTGCGATCGCATCTGCAATAGAAACTGTACGTCTAGCCGCCCAAGCTAAATCTATCAATTTGCGATTTACAATTTCAGACTTTACTGCGGAACGCTACGCGAACGCCTACACTCAGTCGAACGATTTTGAATTGGAAAATTCTCACATAAATTTAGAATCTATCGATTTTAAAAACCAACCCGACAATCTAAAATCCCGAATCCAAGTTACGCTTCCAGCGCACCAAAGGTGCGATCAAAAATTCCTAATAACCGGTGATTCCGGTCGCTTGCAGCAAGTTATCTGGAATCTACTTTCTAATGCTATTAAGTTCACGCCCCCAGGTGGACAGGTAGAAATCAGTTTACAGTCACTTGCTTCTCAGGCTCAACTTCGAGTCAGTGATACAGGTAAGGGAATTAGCCCCGACTTTTTGCCATTCGTATTTGACTACTTTCGACAAGCTGATGGTGCAACTACCAGAAAATTCGGGGGATTGGGATTAGGATTAGCTATTGTTCGTCACATCGTCGAGCTACATGGAGGCACAGTTCAGGCAGAAAGTTTAGGCGAAGAACAGGGAGCAACCTTTACAGTCATGCTACCTATGATTAATATTCATCAAGATAGCCACCAGATTGATAAACAACCTGATAATTTACCCGATCTAAATGGGGTGAAAGTTCTGCTTGTGGATGATGAGCGTGATACGCGAGAGTTAATTGCTTTCATTCTGGAGCAGTCTGGCGCGGTAGTAAACCCGGTGGCATCGGCTGTGGAAGCACTACGAATTATGCCTCAGTTCCAGCCAAATCTGCTGTTAAGCGACATTGGAATGCCGGAAGTAGACGGTTATATGCTAATCCGTCAAATCAGAGCCATGTCCCCAGAGATGGGAGGGACAATTCCAGCGATCGCTCTCACAGCTTATGCAGCTGAAGCTGATTATCAACAGGCAATCGCCGCCGGATTTGGGCAGCATATCACCAAACCTATAGAGCCAGCTAAATTAGTTCGAGCGATCGCAAACCTAATTTGTAGTTGTAGCAACCTGCAAACTAACTTACAACCTTATTAAAATCGAAAAAGACATAATTAATTGAGGGAATCAATTAACTTTACAACTCGTTCCTTAACTCCATACCAGAATTTCATCTGCTTGTGATTTCAATCAAGGGCAGCCTCATCAGGTAATACTTCAAGTTGTAACGCTACAGCATTTAGATAATTTCGGTCGTTCAAAACTTGTGCTGGTAATTTCTCTGCACTTACAGCAGCTCTTACCAAATCTTTTGCAATAATATTTTTACTTAGAGTTTTTAGTACTAGTGTTCCTCCGCTCGGAATGCCCTCTTGTAAAAGACCTCCTTGGTAAGCATAAGAAACAAGATCCAAAGGTTCTAGATAACTAATACTAGTAGAATTAGTGGGTAAATTGTTAGAATTCACTGCTATTCGTTTACTGCTGATGGTAGTATCTGTTTGAGCATCAGTAACACCGGGCATCAGAGTAATACAAGCAACAATCAGTACAGAATCTATTAAGGTAACAAACCTCATAGAGTTATCCTTTATTAGGTCAAGTGTAATCAGTTTTAGAAGTTTAAAAATCAAAAGGGGAGAATTAGGGGAGAATCAAACAACTTGCCCCCTTAAGTTTTTAGATACACACTTGACTTTTGACAAAGTTGGGCAAAGCTTAAACTTTATATCAATCCAGCCACTGCTTGTAATTAGCTTCATCACCAAGCAAAAACGACCAGAGGCAGCTTTTGCCTCTGGCAATACTTTGCAGTTGTAGCAATCCGATTTGATTTCTGAAATTATTTGCGTAGAAAGACAACAGGCAACAGTCAATAAGCCTCTTTGAGTTATACTGAATTTTTTCAAAAATCAAGTTTGAGTCCTATCGATTTACTCTAAGTACAACATGGCTTATTAACAGCCTTGACTACCTCAGCCGAATTAACTGTAGTCACCAAATTCTTTTCTGGCGCTGTATCTCCCACTTTCACCACAAAAACTTCCCAACGATTCCCATCTGGATCTGTTACCCAAACTTTGTCTTGCAAAGCGTAGCAACAATCAGTATTATCTTCGGTAAACAATGCTAACCCTGCCTCAGTAAACCTCCTGATAGCAGATTCCACCTCTTCTGTACTTTCAACTTGTACACCCAAGTGAGACAATGCACTTAATGCACCATTAGTCTGAATGCTAGGAGCCAGATTCAATGTCAAATTTAACGCTGGACTAGAAATATCAAACTTAGCGTAGCCATCCTTATATTTCATCGGTTCCACACCAAACATAGCCCGATAAAATGCTACAGACTTTTCAACGTCAGTAACATTTAAAGCCACATGAGTTTTCAGAACTGCCATGATTTTACTCCTTCTAAGATTTTCAAAATATTGATTAATATCAATATTGAGATATATCAATATATTGTCGGGTATATTGATAAATGTCAATATAAGAATATGAACTTACCTAAACAAATTTCCACTTGTTGTACACCACTGCTTTCATGCTGTATCAAGCCCGACGAAGCAGCACAAACAGCAGTAATTTTTCGAGCATTGGGAGAACCGGCTCGGTTGCAATTGCTTAGTCTCATCGCCAATCAACCAGCCAGTGAAGCCTGTGCTTGTGAGTTAACAGAACCTTTAGGGCTATCCCAGCCCACTGTCAGCCATCATCTAAAGATATTGTACGAAGCAGGTTTGCTAAAGAAAGAACGACGCGGTACATGGATTTACTATCGCCTTGTTCCTGAGCGGATTGAAGCTTTACGAAACGCTTTAGCGCTACCTCAGAAAACCCAATAAACATATTTGTAATAGATTCCTAATTACGTAGCTTGCTTCTCGCCCTTGGCGAGTATTACGAATTAGCAATTACACCGTGGATCTCGCAATGTTGCCTTTTCCGGCTCTCGTGGGAACCAAGATGCTGTCCGCTTACAAACTTCAACCAGCATCAACATTACTGGTACTTCGATTAAAACACCTACCACTGTAGCAAGTGCAGCACCAGAATTTAAGCCAAAGAGCATTACTGCTGTTGCGATCGCAACTTCAAAGTGATTGCTGGCTCCAATTAATGCTGCGGGTGCGGCATCCTCATAAGATATATTCATTTTTAAAGCTGCCACATAACTAATCAAGAAAATAAAATTAGTTTGGATGAATAGTGGCACGGCAATTAACAAGATGTGCAAGGGATTGCTAACAATCAATTCACCCTTGAATGCAAACAGCAAAACCAAAGTAATTAGCAGGGCGGTAATAGCAATTGGACTGAGGTACTTTATAAATCTCCGTTCAAACCAGTCTTTACCTTTATATTTGAAAATCCAATAACGGCTATACATTCCTGCCACTAATGGCAACCCAACATAAATAAGTACTGACAAAACAATTGTTTGCCACGGCACTATTAAATCATTTGCTGCCAGTAACCACCTGCCTAAAGGTGCATACAAAAACAGCATCGTCAAAGAATTCACTGCCACCATCACTAAAGTGTGCCCCTGATTCCCGTATGAAAGATATCCCCACAGCAACACCATTGCAGTACAAGGAGCAATTCCCAGTAAAATCGTACCGGCAATGTAGGAATTAGCGATCGCTACTTCGTCACCACGAATTAATTCTGTCCCTGTAATTAATGGACGGAATAACCAACCTAAGAAAAATTGGGAAAATACCACCATCGTGAACGGTTTAATCAACCAATTCACCACCAAGGTGAGAATTACAGGTTTTGGGGCACGGATAGCATTTGCAGCTTGAGTAAAATCTATTTTTACCATGATGGGATACATCATGAAAAACAGACATACTGCAATGGGAATTGACACTTGATAGATACTCAACGCATCCAACGTTACCGCCACCTGCGGAAATAATCTTCCTAGTGCAATTCCCGCTAAGATGCACAGAAATACCCAAATGGTGAGGTATTTTTCAAAAAAACTGAGATTACTCCCTGCTTGTGCTGAGGCTTTATTCGCCTGCGGATTCGTACTCATTAATGTAAGCCTGAAATATTGTTGTGGAGATGAGGGGAATGCTTAATGACAATTGCTTTAATCTCCATCTCCAGCTTTCCAAGCAATCGCTTTGCTGGGTTCGGGATCGGGTAGCTTCAGAGAAATCAATGCTGCTGCTAGTACAAAAAACATGGATGTCCACAGACAGCCAACTAAACCGAAAAACTGATATATCAAACCTGATAAGACAGTACCTATCAACCGACCACCAGAGTTTGCCATGTAATAAAAACCAACGTTCAGCGCTACCTTGTCATCATCAGTAAACGCCAGCACTAAATAAGAGTGAACTGCTGAATTGAAGGCAAAGACTACGCCAAAGATGAGCAGTCCGCCAACGATCGCAATATTTGCAGGTATACCCAGTTGGAGAGCAAGAGCGATCGCACCGGGAACTACAGTTAGAGTAAATGTCCAAAACTGGATGGTCTTTGATTGCGGCGGATGACCAGAACCAAATCGCTGGATCAGTGTTGGCGCTAAGAACTGAACAAGTCCGTAGCCAATTACCCAACAAGCCAAGAATCCACCGACCTGATAAAACGACCAGCCCAAAATTTCTCGTAAGAATACTGGTAATGCCACAACAAACCAGACATCTCTAGAACCAAACAGAAAGAATCGAGCAGCCGAGAGAATATTAATTTCTTGGCTCTTAGAAAACAGTTGGCTAAACTTGACTTTCTTCTTAATTTTGCCCATCCCTTTGGGCAACAGTAGCCCAGTGAACATAATCAAGAACAGTCCCGCTGCCATAATCCACAGGGAATTGATAAAGCCAACTGAAGCCAAAAGGGCGCTACCGACAAAAAAGCCAACACCTTTGAGGGCATTCTTAGAACCCGTTAGAACTGCTACCCACTTAAACAAAGATGACTGAGCATCTTGGGGAACTACTAACCGAATAGCACTCTTAGAACTCATCTTGGTTAAGTCTTTGGCAATCCCAGAAAATGCCTGTGCCACCATTACATAACCGACTGCAATCCACTGCGCCCAACTTGGATTGAGCCATGAAAGCATCACCATTGAGAAAACTTGTAGTCCGATGCCGGTGTAAAGGGTAACTTTCAGACCTAGCTGAGAACCAATCCAACCACCTAAAAAGTTTGTAATAACTCCGAAGACTTCATAGAACAGGAATAAGGAAGCGATTTGTAATGGGGTATAGCCAATGTTGTTGAAGTAGAGCAACACCAACATTCGCAAAGCACCATCGGTGATAGTGAAACCCCAGTATGCGAGTGTGACTAGGATATAGTTCTTGAAGTTGGCGCTAGAAGCTGTGGTAGAAGCCATGAGGGAAGAGAGAAGAGATTTAAACGCAAAGGTGAGGTAGCGCGTTGCGGGGGTTCCCCCCGTTGTAGCGACTGCCGACGCAGAGTCAGCGCAGAGGCACGCAGAATATTTTTGAATGAGATTCACGCCTTCAGACTCAGAGCTACTTTACGGGTGAGTTCAACCATCCGGTTGGCATAGCCCCATTCGTTGTCATACCAAGCGAGTATTTTCACTTGCGTCTCGTTTACCACCATTGTGGAAAGGGCATCAATGATGGAAGATCGAGGATCGTCTTTGTAGTCGATAGATACTAAAGGACGCTCCTCATATCCCAGAATCCCTTTTAGTGGTGCTTGCTCTGAAGCTGCTTTTAGTAAGCTATTAATTTCTTCTACTGTGGTAGGCCGTACAACTTCAAACACGCAGTCTGTCAAAGAAGCATTGAGTAAGGGTACTCGTACTGCCAAACCATTGAGTTTGCCGTTGAGTTCGGGATAAATCAATCCGATCGCAGTTGCCGATCCAGTGGTGGTAGGAATCAGAGACAAACTGGTAGCTCGGGCGCGGCGTAGATCCTTATGAGGGGCATCTACGATGGTCTGAGTATTGGTGTTGTCATGGATTGTGGTAATAATTCCATGCTTAATGCCCAAACCTTCATGGATCACCTTTACAACTGGAGCCAAACAGTTAGTTGTACAAGAAGCCGCAGTTAGTAGGTGATGCTTTTGTGGCTCATAAAGTTGGTCATTAACTCCCATGACAATATTTAAGGCTTCTTCCTTCACCGGAGCAGCCACAATTACCTTCTGTACTCCCCGCTTAAAATACGGGTCTAAGGTAGCAGGAGTCCTAAACTTGCCAGAGCATTCCAGCACGAGATCAACACCTAACTCTTCCCAAGGCACTTCAGCAGGTTGAGAATGTTCGCTAAAGGTTAAGGGTGTGCCATCAATTAAGATATGTTCACCCTGTGCTTCTACTTCTGGTGTCCAACGCCCGTGGACAGAATCAAATTTGAGCAAATGAGCGGCTGTTACTGCCCCACCTTTAATCTCATTGATATGGACAAACTCAAGCTCTGACCAACCCCATGCAGCCCGCAAAGCTAGCCGTCCAATCCTGCCAAATCCGTTGATGCCAACACGTACTCTCATCAATTTTCCTAAGTTTATTTAAATCAACAAAATCTGAGTTTATGAATGCATCCTCAATTAATCGGTAGTACCAAAGTGCTTACTACAAATCTATAAAAGCTTTTGTGATAGACCACTATTACTTTTATAAAACTCAGTATTTTTGGGTGAAACAACTACTTATTTTCTAGCTTCAACAAATCACTAATTTGAAAGTTTATCTGCTCCTTACCTGCAAATATTGTTCCTTCTTTACCTTCTTGGAAATGTTTTTCTGCCAGTTTATAGGCTTCACTAGGTAAAGGCACATACCCAACCGAACTGATTGTTATTGGTGCGTACTTGAGGTAATAATCTACAAATTCTTTGAGTTCTGGCTGATTTTGCAGAGATTGAGCATTAACATAAATCAACAATGGTCGAGCTAGTGGCTGATATTCAGCTTTCTCAACAGTTTCAGGTGATGGCAACACTGCTCCTTTGCCGCTATCAATTGCCAGAGGTTTTAACCGACTTTTGTTGTCTTCGTAATAAGCAAGCCCGAAATAACCCAAGGCATTAGGATCTGTGCCGACTCCGCGCACTAAGACTAGATCATCTTCACTGGAGATGTAATCAGTGCGGCTGGCTCTGGTTTTACCAACAATAGCTTCTGTGAAGTAATCAAAAGTACCAGACTGACCGCCAGCACCATACAGATTAATTGGTTGATCAGGCCAAGACGATCGCACTTGGTTCCAGCGAGTAATTTTTCCTTGGGCATTTGGCTCCCAAAGCTTTTTCAATTCGGCTACGGTAATATCTTTTGCCCAGGTATTTTGGGAATTCACCGCAACAGTCAGTGCATCATAGGCAACGGGAAGCTCGATAAACTTGACACCATTTTTGTTGCAAGCTTCTATCTCTGCTTTCAAAATGGGACGCGAGGCGTTGCTGATGTCTGTCTCTTTGTTACAGAATTTCTTAAACCCCGCGCTAGTACCGGAAAAGTTTAGTACAACTTGCCCTTTGTACTGCTGCTTGTTTTGTTGAAACTGGTTAGCGATCGCCTCGGTGATCGGATACACTGTGCTAGAACCATCAATCTTGATTGCTCTCACCTTTGTCGCATCAGTAACTTCTGTAACCTTTGGCAACGACTGAGTTTGAGTAGATGAATTGGATGTGGCTGTGCAGCTTGTCGCAAAAGCCAAAACTCCAAATACGAGAGCTAATTTCTTTGCTATTGCGTTCATTGACCTCACCGTTATGGGTAATTTTGAAAGTATGTTTATATCATTTCAAAAAAACTTGATGTGTCAATATAAAGCATAGCACTATACATAAAAATTCATCAAAAAAACTTGATGCATTAAATAAATTAATTCAGCGCCAACGGAATCAGTCGTAGTTGATACTTCTGGGGCTTAAAGCTCTAAACTCTTTCTTAATCGCAGCAGGAGCGGGCAGATGAAATTACAGAATGATGGCTAAAATCTGCCAGATATTCCTCTAAAACACTAAATTGGGACAGATTCAAACTGTAATAAATCCAGCGTCCTTCTTGACGGGAGTTAACTAAGCCAGCTTCCTTGAGGGTTTTCAGGTGAAAAGATAGTTTCGACTGATTTACCCCCAAAGCGTCGCACAAATCACATACACATAATTCTCGCTGTCGTAACAGTTCCAGGACACTAATCCTGAGTGGATCAGAAAGAGCATGAAAGCCAGCAGCAATTAAATGAGAAATGGTGGCAGAGGGGGTTTGCATGAATCAGATTTTGATAAGGTTATACTATCTCTATTGTGAAGCAGAGACTACAGCTTCAGGTTGATAGCGGATGCCAGCCTGCTTAAAGCGATGTAAAGCTTCACCCAAGCGATCGCAGTCGGCAATCAAACTTATCCTTACATAGCCCTCACCTGCAACCCCAAAGGCATTACCTGGGGTAACAACAACGCCAGTTTGCTGCAACACATTCAAGGCGAAATCTGTCGAACCCATGCCCACAGGACATTTCACCCAAAGATACATAGTCGCCTTGGTTTTGGGGATATCCCAACCCAACTCTCCTAACCCATCAATGAGAAAATCGCGGCGGGTACGGTAGCGTTGTTGTACCTCGTGCAAATACACGTCTGGCAGTTGTAAAGCGGTTTCGGCTGCTTTTTGCAAGGCGGAAAAAATACCGTAATCCAAGTTAGTTTTCAGTGTCCGTAAACCTTGAATTACATGGCGGTTCCCTACCACAAACCCAACGCGCCAACCAGCCATATTGTAGGTTTTAGATAAGGTGTGAAATTCCACACCAATTTCTTTCGCACCGGGAATTTCTAGCAAGCTAGTGGGTTGATAACCATCAAAAGCTAACTCGGCGTAACACAAATCATGCACCAGCAGAATTTCATATTTGCGGGCGAAAGCGACGATTTCTTCAAAAAATTCGCGGGGTGCGGTGGCGGCGGTGGGATTACTAGGATAGTTAAAATAGAGAATTTTTGCTTGTCTTGCAACCTCATCAGGAATGGCAGCTAAATCAATTAACCAGTTATTCTCTGGTTTGAGGATCAGGCTGTGAATTTTTCCGCCTGCGATCGCCGGGCCGCGAAAATGGGCGGGATAAGCTGGGGAAGGAACCAGAACTAAATCGCCAGGATTAACGTAGGCGATCGCTAAATGGGTTAATCCTTCTTTAGAACCGAGTAGTGGTAAAGCTTCGCTATCAGGATCGAGAACCACACCATAACGGCGATGATACCAGTTGGTGATTGCCCGGCGGAAACTAGCAGTCCCCTCAAAAGGAGGATAACCGTGATTGGCGGGATCTTTTAAAGCGGCGATCGCAGCTTCTACAACTGGCGCAGGTGTTGCGCCATCAGGGTTTCCCATACCCAAATCAATTAAATCTAACCCTTGTTCCCGTGCTTTAGCTTTTAGTTCATCTAAACGGGCAAATACATAGGGCGGCAGTTTTTGTATACGTTCTGCTGGGACAATCCAATTTAAACTCATGCTTCAACCTCGTCACTGATTCCCTTGGGCGAAACTCGATTTATATCTTTACTATCTATGGGTGCAGTGGTAGAAACCATTGCCGCCATTAACTGTTCTGGCGCGACTTTAAACGGTAGTCGATGGATATCAGAATTAGGAACTAGGGCAATTTCGGCGGCTGTTTGCAACTCGCCTAATGTTATATTGCCCAATCCCAAGTCACTTAATTTTTGGGGTAGTCCAATTTCTGTGTAGAACTTTAACAACTGTTGCCGTGCTGATGCGGCTAGTTGGTTGCCTTGTAGCATTTCTTCTAAACGCAGTTGCGCCAAAATCCCAAAAGCAACTTTTTCGCCATGAATACTGCCATGTCCTGAAATATGAGTTAAACCATTATGCACGGCATGGGCGGCAACTGTGCGACACTGCGCTCCTCCAAGTCCCCCAACTACCCCAGCGAGTAAAACAGTTGCGTCTACGACTTCTCGCCAAACCTCACTACCTGGTTCTTTCAGGGCGGTGGCTGACTTTTGCAAGAGGATATCTCGCAAAACTCGTGCTTGTTGCACCGCAGCAATAATTAAAGTGTCTTGCAAATGCCCACTGCTAACTGAGGCTTCATACCACTTAGCGATCGCATCACCAATACCAGCTACTAAAGTCCGTTGTGGTGCAGTTTTAATCAAGTCATAATCAAGTATCAATAAATCGGGACAGCGAGACAGCCCTACATCGTAGAGAAACGCCCCCTCTTCCGAATAAACATTCGATAAGGCACTCCAAGCTGCACAGGTAGCTCCTGATGTCGGAATTGTCACCACTGCCAACTGTAATTGCTGCGCTACTAATTTCGCTGTATCTAAAGCTTTGCCACCGCCAACACCGATAATTAGATCAGCTTTATGTTCTTTTGCCCTCTTCTGTAAAGATTTCAGGCTAGCTTCGCAGCAATCTGCACCATAGGAAGCTTGGGCAGTATATAACTGTTGCGTTTCTAAAACTGGTTGCAAATGGTTTCGGCTAATGGCGAGAGTAGACTCACCTGCCACAATTAAGGGACGACTTCCCAAACAGGCGATCTCTGCTGCGGCTGCTTGCAACACCCCAGAACCACGGATTACTTTTGCTGGGGCAACTGTGAGTGTAAAGAACGAACTAGAGGTTTGAGTAGACAAAGAAGGTTGAGTAGAAAGTTGATTAGACATATATATAATCTAGTTTGCCAAAACCTTGATATTTCTTAATCTAATAGACTTACAGTCAGAGATGCTTGTTGCCAGATACAAACTTGTATCTGACTCAACTAGGTTTTAACCGATCTAATCGCCAACTGGTTAAGCCATTTAACGACGTTGCTCGAATCTGTGGTATCCATTAGCCTGAAATTCCGAACTATCAAAGTTTTGAATAACCGTATGATTAGTTAACATTAGCACTCTCAGATTCTCAAGAAAAGTGATTGAGAGCTGAATCATTTATTGATGGTCATTCCAGCTAGGGATAGGTGCGTCAGAGAAATTTACACTCCCACGCTGTTACCTTTGCTGCAAAAAATTGTAAAAATGTCAATAGTGGCAATTAGGATAACAACTGACAAATTACAACTGTCAGTATTCATTACCCGCACGCTGATTGATCTTTTTCCACAGTAAAATCACTAAAGTGTGAATATCTTAATCTAAGAATAACTATTAATGTATCGGTAAATACAAAATAAATTATGTCATTCTGGTAACAAGCATTGGAATTGGGGATTGGGGATTGGGGATTAAGCAATAGTTCTTCTTCCCCTGCTCCATTCGCTTAAGCGGTAGGTTTTGGCAATTGGGCGAATTTTTCTGTGTAAATTTCGACTGTGATCGCAGAATTTTTGCGAGAAACGAGCGATCGCTTGGCTTCACCCAAGTAAACTGGTACAGAAGTCCCTGGCTCCGGGTGGATAATCGTACGGGCGCGAACTGTTAGGTTATCGTCTTCCTGTGTACCTGAGCGGCCAGAAGAAAACAAATTACTAGCTGCTTGACGTAAAGTTGCTTCTAATTGTGTGGGTGTAATTTGGGGTGATGTGGCAATCACAGCTTTTGTTGAGCCATTGTCATAAACTAACGTGTACCGGGCTGCCCCTGGAATCACAGTCCGGCTTAAAGGGACTATTGAGAGTGAAAATAAACCAGCCGTCAGCACCAGCATAAAGCCAGTTGTACCCACCAGTCGAAAGCGGATGCCCCATTTGAGAATAAAAGCCAAAACTGTTAAGGCAGCAAATACCAAGGTAGCGATGCCTGACCATTGGGTGTACTGAAGAAAATTAGCTGTTGTAAGCATAAGGTTGGGGATGCGTCTTTTTTTTCGTTACCGACACACCCATTTTACCGAGAGCTTACACCATACTGGTTATTGCAGTCATCAATGTCAGCGTTAAATTTGTCTTTTTTGTAAATGCGTAAGTACTACAGGAATCCTGTTTGATTTTTGAAAAAACTCCGTACAACTTGAAAAGGCTGATTTCCTATTCCCTACTTCCCACTCTCTGCCTATCGCGCTTGCGCCGCGCGAACGCGCACCACGCAAAGAGGTATGGCTACGCCACGCTGTGCGAACAGAAATTAAAGCGGATTCCTATAGGATTTTTCAGAAATCTATTGCTTCATCAGAGACGATATGAGAATTTTTAGATATCTGCAACTTAGTTTGAACACTATCAATCATTGCTAACCAATCAGCATCCTTATTCCATTTGGAGTCAATCCGGTTTTTAGTCGCTGCGTCATAGAGGTTACAAAAAACCACATTCTCTTCTCCAGCAGTTGCAGCGATAATCAAGGGCTTGGAAAAGTCCTGGACTAGAGATACAGCTAAAAGGAAACTTTTAGCAAAGTTCGTTTCTATTCCAGTTCTAACAATATAAATTTCATCGGCTCTAACAACGATGTCTAACTTAATGTTGTCCTTTTCTCTAAATTCTTTCGTCGTTAATTTAAGTTCGGATATATAGCCAGTCAGCCCTGTTTTTTGCACAGGAATAGTTATTTTATTATTGATATCGTAGTTATACCAAAGGTAAGATTCTCCGCTTAATTCTCCTTTTTTTACATACAAATATATAGGCTCTGGCGGGTTACAAAGACCTAGCTTAATTTCAGCAATCATGTTTTATATTCCTTTATGAAAAATAAAATTTTTCATATATTCTGTCAATCAAATTGAATATTTTTTGAAATTGTACTTTAACTGAAGAAAAATAATAAATATACAAAAGGGCATCTACAAGAGATGCCCGTCATGTAGGAAAACCTCAAAGGGTTGTTCCTACACCTTCCCAACAATCAGCAACAGTAACTAATTAACTATTAGTCACACTCACAGACGTGAATATAGTAATCTTAATCACTCTAAACTCTAAATGTCCCCAGTGCATATACTGAACAAAACTGATGGATATTTTAAGTTGCTGTTTGTCATTTCCTGATTAATTTGGATGAGAGCCAAGCCTGTGAACTTGGTTATAACGATGTACTACTCCACAAATAGCAGCCAAAATTAACCATGAAAACGTATTCAAACGAAAATCAAATAGGGTTACATCTACTGTATTTAATAGAACCCACCCAACAAAAGCCAGCAGGTAACTGAAAAATATCAACCTGTCTTCTGCATTTATATATTTTGACTTGCGTAGTAATTGTCCGCCTGTAATCAAAATCCAAGCCAGTAAACCACAAAATAAAAGAGTACTAGGAAAACCAGTTTCAGCAGATAACATCAAAAATAAGTTATGGGGATGACCCAAGGGAATCTGCATTTTGGCTTTGTAGAGTGTACTAAAACTGCGTAAACCCCAGCCAGTCCAAGGATGTTCCTTAGCTAAAGACCAGGCAAACTCCCACTGAGTTTTTCGCATTAAAGCAACTGGTCTGTTTGGATACATATCGTCATTTAATCTTGCCCAAAAGAAGGTAGGAATGTACTGACGAAAAAATTGAGCGACCGGTGAGGGAGCAAAAGCGGCCAAAAGCACACTAGAGACGATCGCAGCGACTCCACCCACAAGAATGCGCCAACCTTGGTAGAGTGCATAAGCTAAACAGGCAAAAATAGCGATCGCCCACCCATTGCGTGAACTGGTGAAAATCAAGGCAATGAAATTCGCTATCATTGCCACAGTTAGGAAGAGAAAGGGGAGTGAATTCTTCCCAATCCCCAATTGCCATTGTTCAAGCCACAACCCTAAAGCCAGGATGAAAACTATCGCTAGATAAGCGGCGAAGGTGTTAGCGTGCAAGAAGAGCGAAGCGATGCGGCCTGGCGGATTTCCTCCTGGTACGATCGTCCAACTCAACACAACCCACAAAATCTTTAATTTCAAACTCCAGCCCAAAAATAACTGCCCCAAACCAAGAATTACCACTGGCATGGAACCGATTACAAAAACCCAAGCCATTTGCCGCAATTGGGCAAATGTTTGAATCAGAGCGCTATGGGCAGCGAAAATTAAAAAGAATGGTAATAAATTAAATAAGCCAAGGAAAGCTGCTGTCTTGTCATCGGCAAATCCAGCACTCATGATTAGCAACACACTCAAAAGGGCAAATCCCCAGTTGATGGGGCGGCGACTAATTGTGCGGTATTGTTTCAGCCAAGTGATTAACGAGACAAAACCGATAGTCACAGCCCCGAATAAAGGACTCAATGGGAAGATTAACAGTGCCCATAGAGAGTAGTTCCAAGAAGATTGCCAACGAGACTTGAAATAGTAAAAAACTTGGTTCAAGCTGGCTCCCAACATTCCTCACGAGTAAGGCGAATTTGAGCTAAAGCGAAAATAGTAGGGATGATCCGACCGTAGTTAGTGGCGATCGCTCTCCACCCTAAATCCGCAAAAAACCAAGTCCACATCATCGGCCCAATCACAGCAAACATACTGCGGGCTGCCCCATAACGAGCAGCATTTACAGTCATACCTCGTTGGGCCATTCGCATACCTACATAGCTTTTAAACTGCGTTGTAGCTGCTTTTGAACCTGTAATTGCTGCTTGTTTGGCTACTTCGTATGTAGCAAAGTGGATGGCAAATTGACGGGCAATTTGCTTAAGTACAAGTGGCTGGAGAAGAGAAGTAACCGCGATCGCACTACCGCCTTTGAAGAGCAACCCCAAGGGGTCACGCTGCAATAAGAGTGGTAGCGGTTCTTTTAGTTCTGATTTGACAAGGTGACGCTGCACTCGGAGAGTCAATTTTTGTTTTTCCTGTTCAGGCAATTTTTTCCACACCTGTCCAAGCAGATGCAAAAATACTTCTGCTTCTAAATCAATGGTTGCCAGCTGATTAGAATAGGGAATTTTTAAATACTTACATACTTGAACTAAGGCTTGTCGGTAAGTTACATCGCCTGTGCGTCCCCGTAATACCGTCATTCCATCTGCCGCCAAAAAACGAAAGCGATCCTCTAGTGCATCTAACCAAGCTTTGCGGTCTTGGCTTTGCACTTCGATGGGTTCAGGCGTGTGTACATAGTCTAGGGGATTGAACTTACGACTAAATAAAATTGCCGTTAAGTCTTGCAATTCTTCTTCAGTCGCTAACTCTAGCGCAGCCCTCATTTCATCCAATTTCCCTTCCTCCCTTCCGTGCAGCTTTCTGTACCTTATTCTACTATTAGCTTTCAGCAGTCATTAGTAGTAATTTTGTCCTTTGATAATAACGAATAACTAATGATCAGTAACTATAACCAATGACTAAGGACTATTGACTCATGACTGATATTGCAGTGATTGGTGCCGGAATAGCCGGTTTAGTCTGCGCCCAGCAGTTAAGTCAAGCTGGATATTCGGTGCTAGTGGTGGAAAAGTCCCGTGGTTTGGGAGGAAGGCTGGCTACACGCCGCTTGCATAAAACTTGTGCGGATCATGGGGCTTGTTACTTGGAGCCAAAGGGGGAGTTATTGGGACGTTTTGTAGAGATTTTGCGATGTCTAACGACAAGCCGCTCCGCGTCTACGCGCCAGATCCTCGAAGTTTGGACAGAGGAGGTTTACGAACTCACCGCAGGTGCTCCTTTAGCGGAACCCAAAAACCGCAGTCCGCGATATGTTGCACCTGAAGGAATGAGTGCGATCGCTAAATCTCTCGCCCCAGGTTTAGAAATATTACTGAATCAGCGTGTCGTTGCTATTACCCCAACTCCTGAAAATAGTTGGCGTTTGACTCTCGAATCCAGTAACGAAGAATTAACTGCAAAAGCTATAGTCGTTGCTATTCCTGCACCTCAAGCTGTAATGCTGTTGGAACCTTTGGGAGAAAATGTATTGGATGCAGCCTTCCTTGATAACCTGCGTTCTGTAGAATTTTATCCCTCAATTAGTGCGATCGCTGGATATCCTCGCACATCTCAACCACTCCCTCAGTGGAAAGCTCTAACTTTTGTGGATAATGCTGATTTAGCATGGATTGGTTTGGACAGTAGCAAGCGTCCTAACCCTCAGCAACCACATTTTGTAGTGCAAAGTAGCGCTAATTTCGCCCAACGCCATCTAGAATCCCAAGATTTACAACCTGCCGGACAGCTTATGTTGCAACGAGCAGCTGAATCTCTCTCTCTTCCTTGGCTGAATACTCCCGAATGGGTGCAAGTACATCGTTGGCGTTATGCCTTTCCTAGCCGTCCTTGGCACGAAGCTTTTTTGTCTGCCGGAAGTCCCTCACCTCTAGTTTGCTGTGGTGATTGGTGTGGCGGCAATCTTGTAGAAGGTGCGATGCTTTCTGGATTAGCTGCGGCTAATGAAATTAATCATCAGTTGCGTCATTTACCTTTAGACAATGTGAACTTTCTCAACCTTTTCACTTGATAATTTCATCAGTAAAATAATTCAAGGTACGTCAATATTATGTTGACGTACCCTATACTTTTATGCACGTTAGTTAATAAATGAATTATAAAAATCGCTAATAATATTCAACGACGGCAGCAATAGCAGCAGTAACTTCCTCCATAATTTCACTCTAACATCTTCCGATTTTACGGATAAATCTTTGTATATCCATACTACGTAATTGCAAAACATCCACAGCAGAAGTTTTTGTTAAACTATTTCTACTGTCTGGTTCAGTAGTATGCCTGTTCATAATTATTTATCCAGGAGCGATCGCTCCTCTCTAATTAAAAAACCCCAGATTTGTTTGTGACAAATCTGGAGTCAGGAAAGATACGCATTTACCTATACAAAATTTTCGCTGTGAGAGTATCTTATGTCATCAGGGTATACACCCAAATGCAGTTAGAGATGTCTGAAAATTAATTGCTTTATTTACACAACTTTTTTGTTTGGATAGCACTTACGCAAGAATTACAGAATAAGGAACCGCAGAAGAGCCAGTGCGTTGCGGGGTTCATCTCCTTGTAGCAAGTAATGCGACACATAAAAATGAGAGTTTGAAAGATAATATTTCGCCTAAGTTCTGTTGAAGTAACGCAAAACAGCCCCAGATGAACTGAGGCTGCTTTGCGAGAGTTGTTTGGCAGGAGGGGTACATCAATAAGCGATGCCCCATATTTAGATATAGATAATTCAGTATGCATTCTTATTCAGCCGGGTTTTGGCATATCCGGATGATTTGGAAAATTGCGTAGGCGCAGTCCATCGTAGACATCGCTTTTTCCAAAAAGAAACTCCAGAAGCACTAAGGCATTCTGGAGTAGTAACAGGTTTCTAACATCAATTAATTTTTACCTATGCGATCGCTAGATGTCGTTAGGGTATATACTCAAATGTATTTTATGTCTCCTCATCCGCAAATCGAACAGCAAATTACCTTCTTTTATACCCATAATCTCAATGCATCTATAAAGTTCTACGAAGAAATGCTGGGATTTGAGTTATGGCTTGACCAAGGAACCTGTCTAATTTATACTGTTAGTGGCTCTGGATACTTAGGATTGTGCCAGGCAAGCGAAATATCAACTCCTCCAGCCGACAAGCAATCAAGTGTTATTTTTACCTTGGTAACGCAGCAGGTGGATGAGTGGTTTGAATATCTCAAAGAACGTGGCATCAAATTTGAAAAGCCACCGACACTAAATGAAAAGTACAACATTTACCACTGCTTTTTACGTGATCCCAGTGGCTATTTAATTGAAATTCAACGTTTCGAGACTAAGCACTAAAAAAAAAGACATAACTAAATAAGTTATGTCTGAACGTTTAATTTGCAGGGCAGGATTTGTACAGGTTAGAACTTTTTGATTTACTGGGGTACATCATACCAAATAATGCTGTATGACCATCATCGATAGCTGTGTACCTTTTCCTCTATCGATTTATCTGGGTGAGGCGCGGGATTTATGCAGCCACCAAGTAATTTTTACATTTCTTTATAACTAGCTGCGTAGCATTGCTTTTGACTTTTATATAGCAGAAAGCAATACGCTCGAAGGTAAGATACAGTCATTACTGCCAGCATATGTTGTGATCTCCGCAACAGTAGTTATTACAGTATCGTCTTTGCCAATTTTGCTATTACTATAGTTATTATTTTTAAAGTATCGATATTTAATCTATCGGATCACTAAATATTATCTTAGGGTGACTGTATGGCAGCCGAAAAAATCACATGGCAAGGCAAAATGTTACAACTTAAAGGTTCAGTTGTCAAATCAATTTACAAACATATTTTATGGTGCGGAGCTTTCGGATTTTTGATTTCTCTGCTTTATCATTTTAAAGTGCCTGTATCCCAACCTATTTTAGGCAGTGTTATTCCTAGTATTGTTTTAGGTTTGTTACTTGTATTTCGCACTAATACTGCTTATGAACGATTTTGGGAAGGAAGAAAATGCTGGGGATCTCTAGTAAATAACATCCGAAATTTAGCCCGGCAAATTTGGGTATCTATTGACGAAATATCTCCAGAAGATAAAGAAAATAAAATTACAGCATTAAATTTATTGGTAGCTTTTGCTGTGACAACTAAATTACATTTGCGGGGAGAAGTAGTCAATAGCGAGTTAGAAGATTTAATGCCATCTAGTAAGTATATAAAACTGAAGATTATGAATAATCCCCCCATAGAGGTTGCCTTTTGGATAGGAGATTATTTACAGGAGCAATATCATCGCAATTGCCTTAACAGCTACCAGTTAACATCTATGCAAGAATTATTGAATAATCTTGTGGATAATTTAGGTGCTTGCGAACGTATTTTAAAAACACCTATGCCATTAGCTTATTCTATTCATCTAAAGCAATTATTGTTACTATATTGTTTCCTGTTCCCATTTCAAATAGTGCAGAGTCTGGGTTGGTGGACAGGTTTAATTACTGCTTTCGTTGGTTTTACAGTATTTGGCATTGAAGCCATCGGCTTGGAGATAGAAAACCCCTTTGGTTACGACCCTAACGACTTACCTCTAGATGCGATTTGCGAGACAATGAAACGCAATATTGACGATTTAATTACTCTAACTCCA
Source organism: Nostoc sp. FACHB-888 (assembly GCF_014696655.1). Classification (NCBI taxonomy): domain Bacteria; kingdom Bacillati; phylum Cyanobacteriota; class Cyanophyceae; order Nostocales; family Nostocaceae; genus Nostoc; species Nostoc sp. FACHB-888. The sequence continues at coordinate 36,172 of NZ_JACJQM010000028.1, forward strand.
AATGCGCGTAGACGCGAAGCGGCTTGTCGTCAGACATCGCATTCAAGTAATTTGACCTATGAGAAAAGTTGACTTTAGTTATAGCTGTTAAGTCCGATCTCACCGCGCCCTCCATCTTCTTTCGCAGTAATATATAAACGCGAAACTATCTCTTCATTGGTGGATGTGCAATGATACCTGTACGTAAAACTTTATCAAAGCCTGATATCCAACTTTCTTATTTAGAGTGGAACCAAGGGCGAGAACCTTTACTGTTGTTACACGGTTTAGGCGATCATGCTCTAGTGTGGTCTAGTTTAGGAGATTATTTAGCAGCAGACTACCACATAGTCGCACCAGATATGCGCGGACATGGCCAAAGTAGTAAGCCTGAGAGAGATTATAGCTTTGAAAGTGCGATCGCAGACCTCGAAGCACTTATGGATCATCTTGGATGGACTTCTGCCCATATCGTCAGTCATTCGTGGACAGGCAAATTAACCGCTATCTGGGCAAGGCAAAACCCAAAACGTTTGCGGAGTATAATTCTGGTCGATCCAATTTTCATCTGGAAAATGCCCAGCCTTCTCAGGGTAACTTTTCCTATGTTGTATCGCTTCTTGCCTTTTCTCAAAAGCATGGGCCCCTTTGCCAGTTATGAAGAAGCTGAAAAACAAGCACGACAGTTAAAGCAATATCAAGGATGGAGTTCCTTACAGCAGCAAGTTTTCCAAGCAGGAATAGAACAAAAACTTGATGGTAGTTGGGGCAGCAAATTTACCATAGCTGCCCGCGACGGCATTTTTGAAGCAGTAATGCAAGTGCCTGGTTTTACAATTCCCCTTGAGACTCATGCCATCTTCGTCCAGCCAAAACAAGGATTGAACCGTCAAGATTGGCAAATTCAACCCTACAAAACCTATCTTAACAACCTACGCATTTGCCAAGTTCCTGGCAATCATTGGCCGTTTTTGACACAACCAGAGGCATTTAACCAAACTGTAGCAGCTTTCTTGGCAGAACACTGATAGAAAATCAATTATTGGACGGGATTATCATCCGGCAACAGAAGAATTAATAGGAGCGATGTCTAGCAACAAGTAGCTACGCATCTGCGTTCCTGTTAAATGAGTCATTAGTTATCAGCATTCACTAATAACTGATAACTGTTAAAGTACGGATAAGCCAGTCATGAGCCTTTGTATCAATCCTGTTTGCCCTAAACCAAATAACCCGGATAATCATCAAAATCGCTTTTGTCAAAGTTGTGGTTCCCATTTAGAATTGCTAGGGCGTTATCGGGTAATGTACCTCTTGAGTGACAAAACAGGATTTAGTAAAGTTTATGAAGTGTATGAACAAGATACCCCTAAAATCCTCAAGATACTCAAAGAGGAGCTATCAGGCGATGCCAAATCAGTAGAACTATTTCAGCAAGAAGTAACCGTATTGGGACAACTCAAGCATCCCGGCATTCCTAAAGAGGATAGTTACTTTCAGTATCAAACTCGAAATGGTTTAGTGTTGCATTGCATTGCAATGGAAAAAATCGATGGGTACAACTTAGAACAGTGGCTACAGCAGCAGAATCATCCTATTTCCCAAAAACAGGCTTTAGCCTGGTTAAAACAATTGGTAGAGATTTTGGATTTAGTGCATGGTAAACAGTACCTGCATCGAGATATTAAGCCATCTAATATCATGATTCGATCCCCCCTTGGGAAGGGCTGGGGGGATTTGGCACTGATTGATTTTGGCACCGCCATTGAAATTGATAGAACTGACCCAGACCAAATTAGTAAGGGCAACGGGATGACAGCACTAATGTCATCTGGCTACAGCGCTCCCGAACAAATGAATGCTCAAGCAGTACCGCAATCAGATTTCTTTGCTCTGGGACGCACATTTGTATTTTTACTCACAGGATACCATCCTTTAGATATGTATGATGTCCAGCAAAATTTATTGCACTGGCACAATCATGCTATCTATATCTCACCCTTACTATTGAATTTAATTGATTGGCTAATAGCACCGGATATAGAAAAGCGTCCTGGCAATACTCAGGAAATTTTACAACGCTTAGAAGAAATTGAAACCCAACTAGCAGAAACTACTACTGAAAATCTTAATTTAGTGGAAGATTGTGATATCGAGCAATTGCCATCACCAATTGCTAAAACTTCATTTTCTCCACAAAAACAGCCAGAAGAAGTACCACTACTTAAGTTTTTTGCAGCTTTGCTATTGATATTAGCATTACTTAGTATAGTGGCTTTAGCAACGCGGACATCAAAATTTCCTGTCAGTTCAAATTACGGTCAATCTTCCCAAAAAAAAGGTAAAGTTGATTATTTTAGTTATCAAGAAGGTAGAGATAGCCAGGGGAAAGTAGCCGAATTTAATATAGCTGTTTTATCACTAGAATATAAATGGCTTTTAGGTAGCAATTTTCAAATAAAATATAATGATGAAATTATTAGTCTTGACCTTTTAAAGTTGAGCTTAGAGCAAGAAGATATACAGAATATTATGGAAGACCCTAGTGAGATTATTTCTGTAGGTACAGCTTCTTGTAAAGGTAATATAGAAGTTCAAGAACGAATGGCTCTAGAACGCTCTAAACAAATCCAATTTTTAGTAAAAAGAATATTTATTAATACACCAAGCGTTAAAGGTTATCGGATATTAAATTTGGGGCAATTTCAACGGAGTGATTGTCAGGCAAATCAGGATTTAACTAAATATCAGAGAAGTATTATAATTATTGGGGTTAAAAAACAATCAGCAGGCGTAATTCTCGACGAAGCATTACGAGATAGATTAGAAAAGAAGCCTTTTGCTGATTTTAAGTTAGAAGATTATTCTTTGGGAACGACAGAAAACTTTAAGACGATACCAAGTAATTTATAAAATCTCTAGTAAGAGGTTGTTTGAAAAGTGGTTGGCTATGATTTTAGGCACTTATTGATCCCCCCTAACCCCCCTTTTTAAGGGGGGAACCGGAATCAGAGTCCCCCTTTTTAAGGGGGATTTAGGGGGATCTAAAACGTTTTGCTACCAAGATGAGGACTTTTCAAACATCCTCTAAAGTACATTAGTGCATAGGCGTAACCCATTTTTGCTACCTTTGTATTAGACAGCGCTTTAGTTCTTTTTAGTTGAATGTTAAATTATTTAAGCTCCCATCCCAGAATACCGCTTTAAACCCGCACGCCATAGCAAACGATTCGCACCCAAAAATACTAATATCCATCCCACCATTGACCCAAATCCCTGCCCTATATCCACGGGTAGCCCGACCAAAAGACTCGCAGGAAAATCAATCAAATAGGGAAAAGGCGTAAACATCACTATTTTCTGCACAGGTTCTGGAAAGACCTCTAAAGGTGCTATCAAACCAGATAAAAAGAGATAAAACAACAACCAAAAATTTTCTAAAGCGCTAGCCCGTTCTGTCCAAAAGGCGAACATGGCAAAGGTGTACTGAATCGTAAACCGCAAAGCAAAAGCTAGCACTGCCGCCAAGATAAACAGCAAAAATCTACTCAAACTTGGTACCCAAAAAGCTTGCGGGTAAAGAATAAAAAATAATCCTATTAATAAAAAAGCAAACGTTAGCCGAGCAAATCTTTCAGAAATATGACTCGCAACATGATGCCATACTGGGTCGAGTGGCTGTAGTAACTTGGGCGAAAGCTTGCCTTCCACTACCTCCCTTTCAAACTCCCAAATTACCCAAACAACTGTAAGTTGCCTGACAATGAAAACCGTGATAAAGTAACGCGCAAAATCCACAGGTGATAGCCCAAACTGCCCGCCTTGTGCTGCCTGTATCCAGATACCCATGAGGATGATCGGTAAAGATCCAGCCAAAACCCATAAGATTAGTTCTGCTCGATACTCAACCATATAGGCGTAGTATACTAACAGCAAAGTTAGAGCTTTTCTAATAAATTTTTTCATCTATGGTGCATTTTCCTCTTGCCAACTCTACTCGTCTCAGCACTAATTACACGACACCCGCCTGAAAAACTCGTCCGATCACTTCTTCTACAGGCGGTTCGGTAACTGTTAAATCAATTACCTCCAAATCCGTCAAAATCTTAGATACCATGCGAGTGAGCGCCTCTCTTGGTACCATAAAATGCACTGATCGCCCTTCTAAGAGTTGCACATCACCATAGGTCATAAGTTTTTCTATCGGTAGAGGTTGGGCTAACTCTATATGAACTTCCCGATATGGGGCAAAACGTTCTAGTAGTCCATCTAAACTACCGTCATACATTAGTTTTCCCTGGTGAATCAACAGCACTCGTTGACACAAAGCTGTGATATCAGCCATGTAATGACTCGTCAACAGCACTGTAGCCTGATAACGCTGGTTGTAGTCGCGCAAAAAATCGCGCACCGCCACTTGAGCATTTACATCTAGTCCCAGCGTTGGTTCATCTAGGAATAATACGTGAGGACGGTGCAAAAGTGCTGCCAGCAATTCCGCCTTCATTCGTTCACCCAAAGATAGCTTCCGTACTGGTTGGGTAAGCTTGCCTTCTAAAGAAAGCATCTCTGTTAGTTCTCCCACCCGGCGCTGGAACTCTTTATCAGAGATGTTGTATACAGCAGCATTAATTCTCAAAGAATCCAGCGCTGGTAAGTCCCAAATTAGCTGCTGCTTTTGCCCCATTACCAAGGTAACTTTTTGCAAAAATATTTCTTTACGATGAAACGGAATTTGTCCAGCTACTTCAACAGTACCGCTAGAGGGATGAATCAGCCCCGTAAGCATTTTGAGTGTGGTGGTTTTACCAGCCCCATTTGGCCCCAAAAACCCCACAACTTCGCCAGGAGCAATTTCAAACGAAACATCTTGAACTGCTTGAATTGAGCGGTAGGTGCGGCGAAACAAGTGGGTGATTGTGCCTTTAATACCCGGATTTTTGACCGCTACTGGGTAAGATTTACTTAGCTTTTCAGCAATGATGATTGACATATTTTTTATATTAGAACCACAGATATATACAGGTAAACACACATAAATCACTAGTGTTTAACGCTATTTATCTGTGGTTTCAAAGACAAAAGCAGGGATTTTCGCCAGTGACATATCATGATTTACTGTGGTGGGCATTACTCAAGCACAACACATAGACTTTAGCGTAAACGTCCCGATCGCAATGTACTAATAATTAACCACAAACCTAATAAACTAGCGACTGCAAACAGGGTGGTACTTAAAAAAGATAGCTGAGTTGTCTGGGCTTTGGTGGAAATAATTGCTGCACCCATAATCAGCGAACCCACTAATATACTAAAAGATAGTCGGTTAGCCGCATCGTCCATAGTGCGCCGCACACCATCTAACCCCCGCAGCGATAAATTCCACTGTAAGGTTTCCGAGGTAACTCGGTCTAATAAAAGTTCAATTTGGCGGGGAGATTGGAGAGAGAGACTTTTAATATCTAAAATTGTCCTGAGGAGCGATGGCACTGGATTATCACCCACTAATTGCCGACGAAACAAGTCTGTAATTAATGGTTTGACTTCATCAAAAAAATTAAGCTCCGGGTTGAATGTCCGCGCCACACCCTCTAAATTTGCTAGGGTTTTGGCATACAAACCCATATTGCTAGGTAATCTAATTTTATTGTTGCGGGCAACTTGTAAAACTTCATAAATTATTTGACTGAAGTTTATTTGCGTTAGGCTGACATTGTGATATTTTCGCAACATGCGATCGTAATCATTTTCTAACCGCGACAAAATTACTGGTTGAGCAGAATCTGATAGCTGCAAAGTTAATTGAGCGCACCTTTGAGCATCTAAATCAACGATCGCTAACAACATCTCTGTTAATATCTGCTGTGTGCGGGGATCAAGTCTTCCCACCATGCCACAGTCTAAGAGGGCGACACGACTATCTTTGAGATAAAACAAGTTTCCTGGATGGGGATCGGCGTGAAAAAAGCCATCAATATATAGTTGCTGGAAAAATACCCGAAATAGCAAAGTAGTTATTTCTTTACGCTTTTCGGCAGGATCTTTAACGTTGGGGTCATTATTCAAATCCGCCGCCAGGAACGGCACTCCATCCAGCCATTCCATCACCAGTAATTTTGCTGTGGTCAATTCCCAGTTAATTTCCGCAACCACTATTTGCGTGGGATCATACCAGCGACTTTTAGATAAATTGCGTCGCAGTTGGTCTGTAAAACCCGCTTCCCGTGTAAAATCTAACTCGGCTTCTAGAGCTTTGGTAAATTCTTCGGCGATGGATTTAATTTCATAGGTTTGCCCAAATTCAGTCCGCGCTACTAAGTCGGCAATACCTTGAATTAAAGCAATATCTTGGGCAATGGTCAGATCAATTCCCGGACGTTGCACTTTCAGAGCAACTTCTCGACCATCTATTAATGTAGCTCGATGTGTCTGAGCAATTGATCCTGCTGCTACTGGAATCGGGTTAACTGTGCTGAAAGTTTCTGCTAGTGGACGTTTTAATTCTTTACGGAGGATTATTTCTATTTCTGACCAAGGAACAGGCGGTACTTCGTCTTGTAGAGTTGAGAGTTCCTCAATATAAGAGGCGCTGAGTAAATCTGGACGGGTAGAAAGTAGCTGACCAAGTTTAACGTAAACTGGCCCCAAGTCTACCAGGATATTTTTTAAAACCGCAGGTGTAGGTAGCTGGGGTTCATCAGCTTTACCACCAGTAAGTAACCTTCGCATATAGTCCCAGCCATTGCGAAGGAATACTTCAAGAATTTCTCGTTGACGGGGAACAGTTTGGGTGAGGAACATTTTTGAAGTGGGGAGTGGGGAGGGGGGAATGGGGGCAGGGGGCAGGGGGCGGGGGCGGGGGGCAAGGGGGAGAATAAAAAATTAGTTTCCCCTCTGCTCCCAGCTAAGAGCCCCTCTGCCTCTTTCAATGCTCTGCTTTTCGACAGTCAAGTTATAATGGGAAAATAGGCTTATTCGCCTCTACCAAGGGTTTTAACTTTTATAGCAGGTCGGTAAATCGGGAATCGCTTTGAAGAATTTTAAGGATCTGCTTGATTTCCTGGGTACGTTCTTTTTTAACAACGAGGGTGACATTGCGATCGCGCACAATCACCACGTCCTCTAAACCAATTGTAACAACTACATCCTCTGGATTTGAGGCATAAATAATTGCACCCTGCGTATCTAGCCCTACGTGCGTAGCCAGTTCCACATTGGGATTCTCCTCTGTTTTAAGTAAGCGTTCGATCGCATTCCAATCTCCTAAATCATCCCAACCAAAATCAACTGGCAAAACGTATGCTAGAGTTGTCTTTTCCATTAGCGCATAGTCTATACTCTTCTTAGGCAACTGGGGATAGATATCAGGGCCATGTTGTTCTAAAGGTTCGATAATTTCTGGCGCATGGGTATGTAGTTCCTTGAGAACAACCCCTGCCCGAAAAACGAACATTCCACTATTCCAGCTAAAACGTCCCGTGGATAAAAAAGTTTCTGCCGTTTCACGGTTGGGCTTTTCAGTAAAACGATTGACGTGATAAGCTGGCAACTCATTAAAGCTACCTATTTTTTCACCTTGTTCAATGTAGCCGTAACCGGTTGATGGAAAAGTAGGCTTGATCCCCAGTGTAACGATCGCTGCTGTGCTTGCTGCTAGTTGCGTAGCCGCGCTTAATGTGTGTGCAAACGCCTCTTGATCAGCAATCCAGTGGTCAGCAGGGAAAAAGCCAATAACAGCGTCTTCTCCATAGCGCTGTTTGATTTCTAAACTTGTCCAAGCAACGGCTGCGGCAGTGTCTCTGCCTTCCGACTCAATCAGTAAGTTTGCAACTGGTAGATCAGGTAATTGTTGTCTTACCCCTTCAGCTATCTGACTAGAAGTAATTACCCACAAGGAATCCCACCTGCCACCGAGTTCAATCAATCGATTGGCGGTTGCTTGTAATAAACTTCTAGAGCTACCATCAAGACTTAAAAATTGCTTAGGTCGGTCTTTGCGGCTCAGAGGCCAAAAACGTTCACCTTTACCACCAGCAAGGATTACGGGGAACAATAAAGTATTCATGTTGTCATACACGCCTACCGAAGAACATTACAAGTTTACAGTGAGCTTTTCCACTGGCAATATTTGTAGCTTGGATTAACATACCTTTAGGGAGTGGTTGAGTGGGGAGATAATTGTGATAAAACAAGTCGAATGGTCGGAAAATCCGCTTGGATCTCAGCAAGTTGCAGAATTTGAAACTGAGGTGCGATCGCAGCAAAGTCAACGAACAGAAAATCAAGTAACACCTGCACCAGTAGCTGATTCAGAGGAGGAGGATGTCGAACTAAACCCGCTAGCGCATCCCAATCGTAGGGTCGTCGAATCAATGGGTGCAATTCCCAATCAGCTTTACGAGAGACTGGGCTTAACCATGCCTCGATGGCTGTTGTGGATTATGACGGTTGTCATCGGCGTCGTCTTATCTGGGTTACTGGTATCAACCTTAGCTCTTTGGACTCCGTTATGGAGCAATCTAGATCGAACAGATGAAGATTTAGGAACTGCTCAAGACGAGGTAAAAATACCATTACCAGGGGAGTTATGGAGCAAACTCTCCCAGTACCAGCTTTCACGACCGATGAATATTTTAATTATGGGGATTGAACCAGTTAGCGGTACTGTTGATGGTTCACCAGAAAGCTTTGCTGGGAAAAGTGACACGATGCTACTGGTACGGCTCAACCCTAGTGAAAAATCGGTACGGGTGCTTTCCATTCCTAGAGATACAATGATCGCTATCCCAGAAAAGGGAGAAAAGGGATTAACTAAGGTATCTGATGCCAATGCCAAAGGCGGCCCAGTCTTGGCTGCACGGGTAGTTAGCCGTACTTTAAACAATGCCCCAATCGATCGCTATATCCGTATTTCTACCAGTGGCTTACGGCAGTTAGTCGATCAGTTAGGCGGAGTAGAAGTCTTTGTTCCCCAATCAATGGAATATAAAGACTCTAGCAGTCGGCTGTCGATTAATTTAGTCAGTGGCTGGCAAACCCTCAACGGCGAACAAGCAGAACAGTTTGCCCGATTCCGCGAACCAGGTTTGGGAGATTTACCAAGAGTGCAGCGTCAGCAAGCACTAACAGCAGCATTGCTGCAACGCTTAAATAGTCCTACCGTCTTACCCAGGTTGCCTCAGTTAACTCGCTTGATGCGAAAATACTTTGATACCAACCTGAAGATGGAAGAAATGATGGCGTTGGTAAATTTCGGACTCAACTTGGATCGGGATAATTTCCAAATGACCGTGTTGCCTGGTACGTTTAGCCGTTTTAGCAAAGACCCTGATAGCTATTGGCTAAATATGACTGGACAACAGAGCCTGTTGAATGATTATGTTGGGGTAAATGTACCTGGTCTGAAACCAGATATGCGTCAGGTTCCTAACCTCAAAATTGCTATTCAAAATGCTTCCAATCAACCTCAGCTAACTGAAAAAGTTATTGCTTATCTGAAACAGAAAGGCTTTACTAATATTTACAAAGTGCCTGATTGGCCAGATACCCAACGTCAAACTCAGATTGTTGTCCAAAAAGGCAACCGAAGAGTTGGAGTTGATTTGCAAAAAGTCTTAGGCTTGGGTCAAATTGAGGTAGCGGCGATAGGTGATTTAGAATCTGATCTCACAATTCGGATTGGTAAAGATTGGAAATAGTCAAGAGTCATTAGTCATTAGTCATTAGTCATTGGTTAAATGACAAGCGGCTAATGACAAAGGACTGCTGATAAATAATAAAGTTATGAAAAAGATTTTACTGCGCTTTTTTGGCTTGATTGTGATTTTGATACTGGCATTTGGGTGGGTAATACTTAATCCAAAACCTGCTTTTGCTCAGATAAACACAATCAATTACAACAATATAAATTTAGAAAATCGTGATTTTTCTCATGCTGATTTGGCAGGTGTGACTTTTGTAGCAGCAGAAATGCGGGGGACGAATTTCCAAGGAGCAAATTTAACCAACGCAATTCTCACTAAAGGGGTTTTGTTAAAGGCAAATTTAGAGGGTGCGAACTTGAGCGGCGCTTTAGTTGATCGCGTCACTATGGATGGTGCTAATCTTAAAAATGCCATTTTTACAGAAGCCACTTTGACCCGTAGCCGTTTTTTTGATGCCGAAATTACAGGCGCTGATTTTACCGACGCTTTGATTGACCGTTATCAAGTGTCGCTAATGTGTGAAAGGGCTGATGGGATAAATCCGGTTACAGGTATGTCAACGCGAGATAGTTTAGGTTGTAAGTAAAAAATCTCAACGTTGAGCCTAAAAACAGAGATATCAATTATCCGTGGGAATTTCAATTAAAAACTCTGTTCCTTCTCCTGGTTTAGAGGAACATTTAATCTGACCATGATGTTTTTCAACTATTATTTGATGGCTGATAGATAATCCTAACCCCGTACCTTTACCTGGTGCTTTGGTAGTGAAAAAAGGATCAAACATGTGCGATCGCACCTCTTCTGGAATCCCCAGACCATTATCCGCTATTCTAATTACAATCTGGTTATTAATGGCTTGCGTAGTAATCCAGATAGTTAAAGGTATTTTTGGACACCTTTGGGATAAGTTTAAATACCTTTGCTGTATAGTTTTAAACTTTTCCTCTAATGCATCAATACTGTTACTTAGAAGATTCATAAACACTTGATTTAATTGCGCTGGATAGCATTCGAGCAAACGTAAAGTAGCATATTCTTTCATAATTTCAATAGCTGGGCGTTCATTATTGTTTTTAAGCCGATGCCCCAAAATCAGCAAAGTACTATCCAATCCTTCATGAATGTCTACTGGCTTCAATTCAGCCTCATCTGTACGAGAAAAGTTTCGCAGTGATAGGACAATCTCACAGATGCGCTCTGTGCCTACTTTCATTGACTCAAGGGTTTTGGGCAAATCTTCGATGAGAAAGTCCAAATCAGTCTTGTCAATTTGCTGTTGGAAAGTTGGCGAAAGGGAGGAATTTTGACGGTAAAGTTTTACTACCTTTAGCAATTCTTGAGTATATTCATTTAAATGGATGAGATTGCCAAAAATAAAACTCACAGGATTATTGATTTCATGAGCAACTCCAGCAAGTAGTTGTCCTAATCCTGCCATCTTTTCACCCTGAATTAACCGAGTCTGAGTTTGTTTTAATTCTTGCAGAGCTTGAGTAAGTTCTAAGGTTTGACGTTTAGTTTGTTCAAGTAATTCCGCTTGCTGAATCGCAATTCCCAGTTGTACCCCTACTTGAGCCAGTAAATTAATTTCTTCCTCTTTCCAATAACGCGGCTGGGAATTCTGATAAGCAACTAATAATCCCCATAATTTTTCACCTTCCCGAATTGGGACAAAGGTTTCGTTACGCGGAAGCTCGTTATCGTCGTCTGTGTCCTCAAAAGTTTCTATAATCATTGGTTGAGCTTGTAAAACAGGCTTCCAACCATCTTTAAAAGAATCTGCCACAAATTTACCGCTCCAATCTGAGTTGAAACGGTAGATTGCAACTCGCTCGACTTCGAGCAACTCTCGCACAGCGTGAGTAGTGGTTCTAAAAATAGTTTTAATATCAAGTGACTGGCGGATTTTATCAATGGTTGCAGCCAGCAATTCTTGCCGTTCCATTGCTTTCTCCCGTTCAGTAGCTTCTGCTAACTGGACAACCTGCATTTGAACTTGCTTTAAATAAGAATCCTGTTTTAATGCCACTCCCAATTGCTCGGCTATTTGACTAGCAAATTCAATTTCAGAGGGTTGCCAGTGACGGGGAGCATTGCATTGATGAATACACAGCAATCCCCAAAGTTCTCCCTTTTTTAATAGAGGTGCGATCATATTTGCCCGCACTTGAAATTTTTCTAGGATTTGAACGTAGCAACCTGGAAACTTTTCTTGATAAATATCAGCGATCGCATTTATTCGACCTTGTGCGTAAAGGGGTGCAAAGTTTTCACCAAAGCAATAATCATAAACTTTTTCTGCTATTACTGAGTTACATTCAGGTACAACATCCTCAGAAATAAATTCTCCTTCCCAATTTTTTTGAGGGTCAAAACGAAAGACTGTCACTCGATCTGCTTGGAGCATTTTCCGTGCCTCGGTGACAGTAGTTTGGAAGATTGTATCTAAATCTAAGGATTCCCGAATTCGAGTAATCACGCTAGTTAATGTCTTTTGTTGCTCTGCTTGGTACTGAGCGTATGTGAGCAATTTATGGTGTCGCACTGCCACACCAATTTGTGTGCCGATTTTGCTCAGTGATTCGACTTCATAAGATTGCCACTGTCTGGGTGAGGTATTTTGGTAAGCAGCAATGACTCCCCAAAGTTGATCCCCTTGGAGAATGGGGGCAGTTGCAAAGGCTTTTGCCTGGAATTGCTCCAACAAGGTTACATGACAGTTTGTTAATCCGGCTTGATAAATGTCATTGACTGTAAATGCCTGGTTGTTAGCATAACGTCCTCCTTGCGTCTGTTGTAAATAAGTATCAGCGATCGCAGGCTGAACATCAACTAACGGAATCCAGCCTTCCGTAAATGATTCAGCAACGAAGTTACCACTCCAATCGTCGTTGAAGCTAAAGATGGCAACTCGGTCAGCTTGCAGCAGCTGGCGTATTTCTTGAGTTGTTGTTTTAAAGATGGTTTCAATATCAAGGGGTGAGCGAATTTCATCGACAATCTGAGCAATTACTTGGTCGCGTTGAGCCGCTTGAGCCAATTCTACGGCTTGCAATTGGACTTCATGGAGATGCTGTGCTTGTTGAATCGCAACAACAAGATGGTCAGCAATTTGACGAATAAACTCAATTTCCGATTCTTTCCAGTCACGAGCCTCACTGCACTGATGAATGCAAAGCAATCCCCACAGTTCCTTCTGGCGCGATAGAGGGACAACGAGGTTGGCCTGTACCTGAAATTTCCTCAAAAATGCCACATGACAATCACTCAGTCCCGCTTTGTAAATATCTGCTACTGCTTGCACTCTACCTTGTTGATAACTCGAAGCAAATTGTTCTCCAAAGCAGTGATCATAAACTTTTATTGCCAGTGCTGAGTCCCAGCCAAGTGCAACATCCTCAGAAACAAATTCTCCTTCCCAGTCTTTTTCATGGTCAAACTGGAAGACTGCTACACGATCAGCATTTAGCAACTGACGCACTTGTGTAACGGTAGTTTGAAAAATTGTTTCTAAGTCAAGAGACTCCCGAATTCGGACAATTACACTCGCCAGAGCCTTTTGTTGGTCTAGTTGCTCTTGAAGTTGAGCGCTTGACAAGAGAAGTTGATTTTCCGTGAAATTTGAACTGGGTTCCATTGCTCTGGATTTATGTAGTCTTTATATAATGATTCCTCATACCAAACTTCATTGGGTTAACGTCAAAGATATGACATTTGCAGTGTTCAACTATTTCCCAGAAGATGGTTATTGTTATAGTTCCCCTTTCTTGATTTATCCTCGTAATGGGTTAAAAATAATTTTGGTTTGTATACAACGGAAGACATAAATAAATTAAAGGTTTGTAGTAAGCATCTCTAGCCCTATTTAGGGACTTCCAACTAAAAAATATCCCACCACGTTTAGGGCAGGGGAGCAGGGAGCAGGGAGCAGGGATTAGGGGAAGGAAAAAGTCGTATTGAGTCTAGAAATTGAGATAATTGCTATGAGACTATAAACTCATTACCTATTTGTCAAAATTTGCCTGACAAACTGCGCGATTTCAGGTTAAATGTTTTAAAATATGCACTCTGCAAGAGTTGTCGGGTAATATTCGTGACACAACAAGACCAAAAACCCTCTCGTTCTTTCGCTGGAATTGCTGGCATTGTTGCCGCAGCCACATTAATTAGTAAAGTCTTCGGCTTAGTGCGGCAGCAAGCGATCGCTGCGGCTTTTGGTGTTGGTGCTGCTGCTACCGCCTATAGCTACGCCTATATTATCCCTGGCTTTTTATTGATCTTACTCGGTGGTGTAAATGGGCCATTACACAGTGCAGTTGTCAGCGTTTTAGCCAAGCGGCGGCGAGAAGAAGCAGCCCCTTTAGTGGAAACCGTGACAACGCTGGTAGCTGGATTGCTTCTGGTGGTGACAGTTGCTCAAGTTTTATTTGCGGATGCGATCGTTGATTTAGTGGGTTATGGCTTGGAAGCGACAACCAGAGCGATCGCTATTCAACAACTCCGCATTATGGCACCAATGGCTTTATTTGCCGGTTTAATTGGCATTGGCTTTGGTACTCTAAATGCAGCCAATCAATATTGGCTACTCTCCATTAGTCCATTATTATCAAGCATTACCGTTGTTGCCGGTCTTGGTATCTTGGCTATGCAACTGGGCAAGGACATTATTAAGCCAGAGTACGCTTTAATTGGTGGAATGGTTTTAGCTTGGGGAACCTTAGCAGGAGCCATTCTCCAGTGGTTAGTGCAGCTAATTGTCCAATGGCGGTTAGGATTAGGTACGTTACGCCTCCGGTTTGATTTTAAATCCCCAGGTGTTCAAGAAGTTATTAAAATCATGACTCCGGCAACAATTTCCTCTGGAATGATGCCAATTAATGTTGCCACTGATTTATTTTTTGCCAGTCCTATCCCTGGTGCTGCGGCAGGATTTAACTATGCAAATCTATTAGTCCAAACTCCGTTAGGGATTATTTCTAATATCATTTTGCTGCCCCTATTACCAATATTTGCCAAACTTGCAGGCCCCGAAAATTGGCCAGATTTAAAATTACGCATTCGCCAAGGACTGCTACTCACTGCCTTCACCATGTTACCGCTAGGGGCGCTGATGGTGGCATTATCTGTACCTATTGTGCAGGTGGTGTATGAACGTGGTGCTTTCAAGCCAGAAGCCACACAGCTAGTTTCATCCTTGCTAGTCGCTTATGGAATTGGGATGTTTGTCTATTTAGGGCGTGATGTTTTGGTGCGGGTGTTTTATGCTTTAGGCGATGGACAGACACCTTTTCGCATCAGTATTTTTAATATCTTCCTCAACATCTTATTAGATTGGTTTTTTGTTAAACCTTTTGGCGCTCCCGGTTTGGTGTTAGCAACAGTGGGTGTAAATTGCAGCTCAATGTTAATGCTGTTATGGTTGCTCGATCGCAAACTCAATGGTTTACCTTGGCGCGAGTGGAGTTTGCCGATTTTGGGTTTGACTGCTGGTAGCTTGGTAGCTGGGGTAGCAAGCTATGGGACTTTGGTTACTTCTCAACAATTCTTCGGTAAAACGGGTTTACTGATTCTGGTGTTGCAGTTGTGTGTATCTGGCTTCGTGGGGATTGCGGTGTTTGCTGCGATCGCTTCATTAATGAAAATACCAGAGGTAAATATTTTTATATCTCGTCTACGTCAGCGCTTTTTAAAGAAATAACGGAAGTCGCTAGTACACCCAGGTGGGTGAGAAATAATTCAGCCACTTGGGTGAACCAGGTGTGCGAGGTTACATTTTGTAAAAAAAGAGATTCTAGTACTAGAGAATATTGATTTTACCTAACTCTAGTGAGAAGAATTCTATGAAACTTACAAAATTAGCTGCCTCTTTCCTCGCTGTTGCTTCCATTGTCCTCTCGGCAGGAATTGCTTCTGCTCAAACAGTCGGTACAAACGCTAACTACATCGGTGCTGGTGTTGCCGTTGGTGCAACCAGTGGCGGACAAGGAAACGATGAAGCACAACTTGGTGGTAATATTCAAGGACGTTACGCCCTTCCCAATGCGCCCGTTTCAGTCCGGGGTTCTTTGCTGTATGGTGGTGATGCTGCCGCAATTATGCCCATAGTGACTTACGATGCGCCCATCGCCAGAAACACTAATCTTTACTTCGGTGGTGGTTATTCTTTTGTAACTGATGAAGGTCAAAAAACCCCATTAGGCAATCAAAATGCGCCTGTAGTCACCCTTGGTATTGAATCAGAAGTTAGGAATAATGTCATTGCCTATGGCGATACTAAATGGGCTATTGACGCTTACAGAAATAGTGATGCTGATGCCGTCAGCTTCCAAGCCGGATTAGGCTATCGTTTCTAACATTACGAGCTAGAAAACAGCTTATTCGTAAGCTAAAGCAATGATATTTGCTAGCCGTAATAGTAACTCATTGTGTCATATCTGAGTATGGATACTCAGATATGACCTATTTTTTTAATTATTTGCATTTATGATTTTAAAAATAATTATATTGGCTATTTTTCAATAGTTTCTCTTAAAGTAAAATGACCAATTTGGAATATGTGTAAAAGATATTACTCACGGGAGCAACGCGAAAAAGTAAGATCCTCATGAAATAGGCAGGGGGAGCAGGGGAGCAGAGGGAGTAAAGAGACATTTTTAGTATTTTTTACTACCGAAAAGGATACAGAGCAACTAAATTTAGGGAACTCCAAAAAATAAATTATTCCGCTTGAGGTCGTTGACTGTTGACTGAAAACTCGTGAACCGTCAACGGTCAACGGTCAACAGTAGCAATGGAATATTTTTTTAGTTGGAAGTCCTTTATTTATGGGGATTGTAATTTTGAATTCCCCGTACCCCTCCGGGGAAGCAAGCTACGCACAGTATCTTTGCAGGAGAAGGGGTTGATGCGCCCTCTGCACCTCTGTGGTAGCCTGCGGCAAGCCCTTTGGGAGAAGACTGCGCTGCTTTGTCGCTGCGCGTCTGCGTTTACCCTTCAAACTTAAGTTGATAGACCACTAGGGAAGACGCTACGCCGATAGCGAACTTCTTCTCTACTCTCTTACGTTGCCCCTTGATAAATTTTAACTATTTCCCCGTTATGATTAAAGTTAGTACGCATTACGGGTGCAACCCGACATATTGAGTAACTAATTTAAGATAACAACAAACTAAAAGGCAAACTTGATTATTATCTATACAACTAAAATAGCATTTTGGTTATTTAAAGTTAAACAAATTAACCTCACTAAAAGTTTTACACAACTCGCAGTAAAGCTGATTGCCCTCAGTCAAGAGTTAGATTTCAACTCAGCTTCGCTAACCTTTGTGCTATGCATAGTCATTACTGCGAACATTTGACAATAAAATAACTAAGTACCCCAAGCTAATCAGATTATAAAAATTTTTTGCTATGGGGAGTATCAGAAAAGCTAAAAGCACTAATGAGAGTTACGATCAACTCTCTGCTTTGAAAAAGTCTTCTTTAAACACAAAAACCAAGTAAATTCTTTAGAGATAGGGCTATGGCGACCGAACAGTTAACTAGAGACAGCGACAATCTAGATTTAAATCAGCTACTAAGAACGCTGAATGCTGTTAAACAGGGTGACTTTTCTGCTCGGATGCCCATAGATCATACTGGTGTGGCAGGGAAAATAGCTGATACGCTCAATGATATTATTTACCAGAATGAGCGGATGGCGGCTGAACTACAACGGATTGGTAACGTTGTTGGCAAAGAAGGAAAAATTGTCGAACGCGCCTCTCTCGGAGATGTTCAAGGTTCTTGGTCAGATTGTGTTAATTCTGTCAATACTCTAATTACAGATTTAGTTCAACCAACAGCTGAAACTACTCGTGTAATTCGGTCAGTCGCTAATGGTGACTTATCGCAAACGATCGCTACAGAAATTGAAGGCAGACCCCTCCAAGGAGAGTTTCTCCAAACTGCTAATATTGTCAACACGATGGTAGATCGGCTCGGTTCTTTTGCATCGGAAGTAACGCGGGTTGCGCGTGAAGTAGGAACTGAAGGAAAGTTGGGCGTTCAAGCCGAAGTGCAAGGCGTTGCTGGCACTTGGAAAGATTTGACTGATAACGTTAACTTGATGGCGGGTAATCTTACCGGACAAGTTCGCAACATTGCCGAAGTTGCCACTGCGATCGCAAATGGTGACTTATCCAAGAAAATCACTGTCAATGTTAAAGGCGAAATTCTAGAACTAAAAAACACCGTTAACACGATGGTGGATCAGCTTAATTCCTTTGCATCCGAAGTGACGCGGGTTGCGCGTGAGGTGGGAACTGAAGGGAAGCTGGGCGTGCAAGCCGAAGTTAAAGGAGTGGCAGGGACTTGGAAAGATTTAACCGACAACGTTAACTTGATGGCAGGAAATTTAACAGCCCAAGTCCGTAACATTGCGGAAGTGACAACGGCGGTAGCAAATGGCGATTTATCCAAGAAAATTACTGTTGATGTCAAAGGTGAAATTTTAGAGTTGAAAAACACCGTCAACATCATGGTGGATCAACTTAATTCCTTTGCATCGGAAGTAACAAGGGTTGCCCGTGAGGTGGGTGCAGAAGGAAAATTAGGCGGTCAAGCAGAAGTCCGGGGGGTAGCAGGTACGTGGAAAGACCTGACCGATAGTGTGAATTTCATGGCGGGAAGCTTGACGGCACAAGTGCGGAATATTGCAGAAGTGACGACGGCGGTTGCAAATGGCGACTTATCTAAGAAAATCACTGTTGATGTGAAAGGTGAAATTCTAGAGTTGAAAAACACCATTAATACAATGGTGGATCAGCTTAATTCCTTTGCATCGGAAGTGACAAGAGTTGCGCGTGAGGTGGGAACTGAAGGGAAGTTAGGCGTGCAAGCAGAAGTCCGGGGAGTAGCGGGTACTTGGAAAGATTTAACCGACAACGTTAACTTAATGGCGGGAAATCTTACCGGACAAGTGCGAAATATTGCCGAAGTTGCCACTGCGATCGCAAATGGTGATCTATCTAAAAAGATCACTGTCGATGTTAAAGGTGAAATTTTTGAACTCAAGAATACCATCAATATCATGGTGGATCAACTTAGCTCCTTTGCATCAGAAGTAACAAGAGTTGCCCGTGAAGTTGGTAGTGAAGGCAAGTTGGGCGTGCAAGCCGATGTGCGCGGCGTGGCTGGCACTTGGAAAGATTTAACCGACAGCGTAAACTTCATGGCGGGAAGTTTAACGGCACAGGTGCGGAATATTGCCGAAGTAACTACGGCGGTTGCAACAGGCGACTTATCCAAGAAAATCACCGTTGATGTCAAAGGTGAAATTCTGGAACTCAAAAACACCATCAACACAATGGTGGATCAACTGAATTCCTTTGCATCAGAAGTGACAAGGGTTGCCCGTGAGGTAGGAAGTGAAGGGAAACTGGGCGTGCAAGCAGAAGTACGCGGCGTAGCGGGTACGTGGAAAGATTTAACCGACAGCGTGAATTTCATGGCGGGAAGCTTGACGGCGCAGGTGCGGAATATTGCCGAAGTAACTACGGCGGTTGCAACAGGCGACTTATCCAAGAAAATTACTGTCGATGTTAAAGGTGAAATTCTGGAGTTGAAAAATACCATTAACACAATGGTGGATCAACTCAGTTCCTTTGCTAGTGAAGTAACGCGAGTTGCGCGTGAAGTGGGAACTGAAGGTAAATTGGGTGTACAAGCGGAAGTCAAAGACGTTGCTGGTACTTGGAAAGATTTAACTGACAGCGTGAACTTCATGGCGGGAAGCTTGACAGCACAGGTGCGGAACATTGCCGAAGTTACAACTGCGATCGCAAATGGCGACTTATCTAAGAAAATTACTGTTGCTGTCAAAGGCGAAATTCTGGAACTCAAAAATACCATCAATATAATGGTGGATCAACTCAACTCCTTTGCAAGTGAAGTGACGCGGGTGGCGCGTGAAGTGGGAAGTGAGGGTAAGTTAGGCGTTCAAGCAGATGTGCGCGGCGTGGCTGGCACTTGGAAAGACTTGACCGACAGCGTGAACTTCATGGCGGGAAGTTTAACGGCACAGGTGCGAAATATTGCTACAGTCACCACGGCGGTAGCAAATGGCGACCTCTCCAAGAAAATCTCCGTTGATGTCAAAGGTGAAATTTTGGAACTCAAAAACACCATTAACACAATGGTGGATCAACTCAATTCCTTTGCAAGTGAAGTGACGCGGGTGGCGCGGGAGGTGGGAACTGAGGGTAAGCTGGGCGTACAAGCAGAAGTTAAGGGAGTGGCAGGTACTTGGAAAGACTTGACCGAAAGTGTAAACTTCATGGCGGGAAGCTTGACAGCACAGGTGCGGAACATTGCCGAAGTTACTACAGCGGTAGCTAACGGCGACTTATCCAAGAAAATCACCGTTGATGTGAAAGGTGAAATTCAGGAACTCAAGAACACCATTAATACAATGGTGGATCAACTAAATTCCTTTGCATCAGAAGTTACCAGGGTTGCCCGGGAGGTGGGAACGGAAGGTAAATTAGGCGTGCAAGCTTACGTCAGAGGAGTTGCAGGCACTTGGAAAGATTTAACAGACAACGTTAACTCGATGGCGGGGAATCTCACCGGACAAGTTCGCAACATCGCGGAAGTTACTAAGGCGGTAGCTAATGGCGACTTATCTAAGAAAATTACCGTCGATGCCAAAGGTGAAATTTTAGACTTGAAGAACACCACCAATACAATGGTGGATCAACTTAGTTCCTTTGCCAGTGAAGTAACGCGGGTGGCGCGAGAAGTGGGAACTGAAGGGAAGTTAGGCGGACAAGCGCAAGTCCAAGGTGTTGCAGGAACTTGGAAAGATTTAACAGATAACGTTAACTCGATGGCGGGGAACTTAACGGCACAAGTGCGCGGTATTGCCAGAGTTGTAACAGCAGTTGCTAACGGTGACTTGAAACGGAAACTGATGCTAGATGCCAAGGGAGAAATTGAAACCTTAGCAGAGACAATCAACGAGATGATTGATACTCTAGCGACATTTGCCAATCAGGTAACTACAGTAGCGCGGGAAGTGGGAATTGAAGGGAAGTTAGGCGGACAAGCGAGAGTCCCTGGCGCGGCTGGGACTTGGAAAGATTTGACGGATAATGTGAATGAACTTGCTGCTACACTGACAACTCAGTTAAGAGCGATCGCAGAAGTTGCTACAGCTGTAACTAAGGGCGATTTAACTCGTTCAATTGCCGTCGAAGCACTAGGCGAAGTAGCGATACTCAAAGACAACATCAACCAGATGATTGCCAATCTGCGGGAGACAACGCAGAAAAATACTGAGCAAGATTGGTTAAAAACTAACCTAGCCAAGTTTACCCGAATGCTGCAAGGGCAGCGAGACTTGGAAACCGTATCGAAACTAATTCTCTCAGAACTAGCACCCTTGGTAGGAGCGCAACATGGCGTATTCTTCCTGATGGAGTCTGGGGAAAATACACCGTTTTTAAAACTAATTAGTAGCTACGCTTACCGCGAACGCAGACATTTAGCTAACCGCTTCCACTTGGGTGAAGGTTTGGTGGGACAATGCGCTTTAGAAAAAGAACGAATACTGCTAACGGATGTACCAAGTGATTATGTCAGAATTGCCTCTGGTTTAGGAGAAGCGTCTCCACTTAATGCCGTGGTGTTACCTGTACTTTTTGAAGGACAGGTGACAGCAGTCATAGAATTAGCATCCTTCCGCCGCTTTAGCGAAATTCATCTGACATTCTTCGACCAACTTACCGAAAGTATAGCGATCGTCCTCAACACGATCGCAGCATCCATGCGAACTGAAGAATTACTCAAGCAGTCGCAATCTTTAGCTGAAGAATTACAAGTCCAGCAAAATGAACTCCGGGAAACTAATAAGCGTTTAGAACAACAAGCCCAATCACTCAAAACTTCAGAAGACTTACTTAAAGGACAACAAGAAGAACTGCAACAAACCAATACCGAATTAGAAGAAAAGGCAGAGTTGTTAGCCATACAAAAGCAAGAAGTCGAACGCAAAAATCGGGAAATTGAACAAGCAAGGCTCTCTTTAGAAGAGAAGGCAGAACAACTAGCCCTTTCTTCAAAATACAAGTCTGAGTTTCTCGCCAATATGTCCCATGAACTGCGGACACCATTGAACAGCTTGTTGATTTTGGCGAAGTTGTTATCAGATAACATTGATCACAACCTCACTGCGAAGCAAGTCGAATACAGCCAAACAATTTACTCAGCAGGTAATGATTTGTTGGCGTTAATCAATGACATTCTGGATCTCGCTAAAATTGAATCTGGAACTATGTCGATTGACATGACCCAAATGCCCTTGACAGAGTTAGGTGATCAGATTGAGCGCACCTTCCGGCAAATAGCTCAGAGTAAAGGACTTGCCTTCGCAATTGAATTTATTCCCGAATTGCCGCCAACCATCTATACAGATGTCAAACGCTTACAACAGGTGTTGAAAAATCTGCTCTCCAACGCCTTTAAATTTACAGAGCGAGGAGAAGTACGCTTGCAGATTGCGGTGGCGAAGCAAGGGTGGAGCAAGGATCAGGTAACTTTGAATCGCGCCCAAAATGTCATCGCCTTCTCAGTTAGTGATACAGGTATTGGCATTGCCCCTGACAAGCAAAAAGTTATTTTCGAGGCATTTCAGCAAGCTGATGGCTCTACCAGTCGCAGATACGGCGGTACTGGATTGGGCTTATCAATTAGCCGCGAAATCGCCCGTCTGTTTGGCGGCGAAATTAAACTGGTTAGTCAACCAGGTCAAGGTAGCACCTTTACATTCTTTTTCCCACAATTGATTCCTGAGCCTTCTATATCCAAACTATTCCCTACCCCTGGCTCCCCACTCCTGGCTCCTCACCCAGCACTCGCTACTCAGGACGGGCAAAACGCTTCGCTAGCAACACCATTTCTCAGTGACGATCGCGCTGTTATTGAAAGAGGCGATCGCGTGTTATTAATTGTCGAGGATGACGTTAATTTTGCGCGTATCCTTCTAGATATGGCGCAACAGCAGGGATTCAAGGTGATCACTGCCCAAACAGGCAGTACAGGTTTGATGCTAGCGCAGCAATTCCAGCCTTCAGCCATTTTGCTAGATATCAGGTTGCCAGAAATGGATGGTTGGACGGTACTAGATCGGCTGAAGCATGACCCAAATACCCGTCACATTCCAGTACATATCATGACAGTTGAGGAAGGGAGACAACGCGGTTTGCAACTAGGAGCGATCGCATATCTGCAAAAGCCCTTAACCAGCGAGACAATATCCGAGGCGTTGGCCAAAATTAAAGGTTTTGTTGAGCGCCAGGTGAAAAACTTGTTAGTAGTCGAAGACGACGACACTCAACGGCTTAGTATTGTTGAGTTAATTGGCAATAGCGATGTTGCTACCACTGCTGTAGCCACTGGTGCAGCAGCTTTAGAAGCTATTCGCTCACAGCATTTTGATTGCCTCGTTCTCGATTTAGGATTACCCGACATGACCGGGTTTGAACTGATTGAGCAGATAAAGCTTTTACCTCACGGCAGAAATTTACCAATCATTGTCTACACAGGTAGAGAAATTAGCAAAGCCCAAGAAACGGAACTCAGACGAATTGCCGAAACAATCATCATTAAAGATGTGCGATCGCCCGAACGTCTTCTAGATGAAACAGCATTATTTTTACACCGAGTCCAAGCAAATTTACCAGCACCCAAGCGAGAAATACTTGAACAACTGCATTCTATAGACCACTTACTCGCTGGCAAAAAAGCACTAATTGTAGACGACGATGTGCGTAACATCTTTGCGCTAACAAGTATGCTGGAGCGTTATCAAATACAGGTTTTATATGCTGAAAATGGCAGGGAAGGGATAACGCTGTTGGAAACTACACAAGATATTGATGTCGTTTTGATGGACGTAATGATGCCAGAAATGGATGGTTACGAAACAACACGCTTAATCCGCGAAAACGAGCAATTTAAATCTTTGCCGATTATTGCACTGACCGCTAAAGCCATGCAAGGCGATCGCGAGAAGTGTATTGAAGCCGGTGCATCAGACTACATTACCAAACCCGTAGATACTGAACAACTGCTTTCACTATTACGGGTTTGGCTATACCGATGAAGAAGGCAGGAGGCAGGAGGCAGGAGGCAGGGGAAGAGGGCAGAGAAAAGGATTATTATGAAACATCTTGAGGGTAGAGTGGCATTGGTAACAGGTGCTACGCGGGGGATTGGTAGGGGAATTGCTATTGGCTTGGGTGAGGCTGGGGCAACTGTGTATGTTACCGGGCGCAGTCTCAACAACTCTTCCAGCAATGCGGTTTTTGGGAGTCTTAATGAAACCCAATCAGCCATAGAGGAAGTTGGTGGCGTGTGCATTCCCGTCCGAGTAGACCACAGCGACGATGAGCAGGTGCGTTTACTGTTTGAGCGCATCCAAGATGAGCAGGATGGACAACTCGACCTACTGGTGAATAATGCTTACTCAGGAGTTCAGGCATTAAAGGACGCTTATGGGCAACCCTTTTGGGATTGTGAACCAAGTATTTGGGATGCTAGTAACAACGTTGGTCTTCGTAGCCACTATGTTGCGAGTGTTTTTGCTGCCCGAATGATGACCAAACGTAACTCTGGACTAATTTGCACCATTTCATCGTGGGGTAGTATGTCTTATATATTTAATACAGCTTATGGTGCTGGTAAAGCCGCTTGCGATCGCCTAGCAGCTGATATGGCTGTTGAGTTAAAACCCCATAATGTTGCTTCTGTTTCAATTTGGCCAGGTATTGTTGGTACTGAGCTTTTTTCCCGTTTTGCTTCTGAAATGAATCAAACCAATGCTACCGAAAAGAATAGCTCATTTCTTAGCGATCGCTACAATTGGGAAACTCCCTTATTAACCGGACGGGTGATTGCTGCACTTGCTTGTGAGCCAAATGTCATGCGCCGTACAGGGCGTGTGCAGATTGTTGCCGAACTAGCTCATAAATATGGAATTTTAGATGAAAATGGCGATCGCCCTGCATCTCTACGCTCTTTGCGTTTTGTGCTACCGGCTGCATTACCTGTACTAAGAAATTACTCATGGCTCATACCTGATATTAAAGTGCCGTGGTCACTACTATTATTGAATGCCCTTAGCTCGCCTAAAATTTAATTAGCATGGGGCAGGAACACTCATTATTGACACTCTCAGGTGTAAAGACTCTATCGTATGTATTTCTAAGCTGTTATAGCGTTTCTCGTTTACGTGAGGTACACCCGTAGGGGCACGGCACTGCCGTGACCTTAGACTTCGGAGTATAAGGTTGTACCACATATGAATGGGAACTGCTATAAGCATTTAACTTGAACATTTACATGAAGCCTGATGACTGATGACTGATAACCTTTAACCGTCAACAGTTAACAGTTAACGACCGTAAAAAGTGTTTATACTTTTTTAGCGCGCATCAGCTTATGAGCGCAGTCGAGATGGGACTTCCCGCCAAAAGAGTGGAATTGCTACCAAACCAGAAATTAACTGAATGCCAGCAAAAATAGCCAGAGCTATGCCAAACCCAAAGTGCATTAACTCTCCAAAAATAAGGCTACCAACACCAAATCCAGTAAATAGGGTAAACACTTTGAGTCCCATCGTTTGACCTAAATTATTGCCATCCCCCAAGTCAGTTACAATACCCACAAACAAAGGTTGCGTCAGGTCATATCCCAAAGATAAGAACAGAACCGCTATCGTCGTGACATATGCGGGAATATCGAAAATCATCACAAGACCAGCTAAGGCCGCCATCACTAGTCCTAACGGAACTAGCCAACGTCTTCCCCAACGATCAACAGATCGACCAATTAGGGAACTCAACAGTAATCCAGGTATGCCGTAGCCCAGAATAGTCAAACCAATGCTCAAGGCATCCATGTTGTAACGTTGTGACAAATACAACCCTAACCAAGTATATACGCCAGAGTGGTAAATCCCATTCCACAAAACATAAGCATAGGTTCTTTGTCCGCGAAAAGTAATTAATATCTGGCTGTATCCTCTAAATATCTCCCGAATACTAGGTAATTTTTCAATACTGGGTGTATCGAATAGAGCGCCGTAAAGATGAAGCCGCCAAAGTACAAAAGCAGCAAGAACAGCCGTACCGATAAATAGCCATCTCCAACCCAAAAACGGTTCAAGAATTGCGCCACCCGCAGAACCTGCTGCCATTCCTCCTTCCATCGCTGCAAACACCAGCCCTAGCTTGCTACCTCGTTGCTCAAAAGGAAATAAATCACCAATCAATGCAAATGTGAGTGGAATAACGCCACTAGCTCCAAGTCCAGTCAGCAGTCGCCAAGCCGCCATTTGCGAAGCTGTCTGAGCCGTTGCGGTTAAAGCTGTACAAATGACAAAAATTGCCAGCGAGATGCGAATTACAGGCCATCGTCCGAATCGATCTGATAGCACACCGTAGAACAATGCCATCAGTGCGTAAGATAACATGTAGGCTGGAACGATAAATCCAATTTCCTGAACTGGAACGTTAAACACTTCAGCCAAACGTGGAATCAGGGGAGCGATCATATATCCCTGAAGAAAAATTAAACCGGCTGCGATCGCAAGTAAAGCAAACAGGCGTTGATGTTGCTTGAAACGAATTGTGCGATCAGCTGCTTCAGCATGAGGTAGATGCTCAATATGCTTTTTGCGGTTGGGCATGGATATCTAAATCTCCTAATTCACTTTCCGCCCTAAAGGTCTGGACACTAAAAATTTAGAAAAGTCAAAGTTTCATGACAATTATGTTAACATTAATTACTTTCGCCTCAAAACTGTTCTGACTCACGACTTACGCACTGTACAAATGCATCGTGATATGCATTACCTAAAATAGGAAGTTTTCAGGCTTTTCTTAATTATCCAGCGATGCCTACGGCGGTAAACTACGTAAATAGACGATGCTGTAGAGGCATATATGTATCAGGATTTTCGTGAATTGGTATTAAGTGTTGGGGTTGTAGATGTAGGTGAACCAACCAACAATAATGTCAGGGCTGCTTGTTGATCAGATGCAAGCTGTTCCCGAAACAAGTTCAACAGTCAGTTTGTTAATTTTAGGAGTTATAGGAGCATTTTCTGCGCTCAAACATAGCCAAAAATCGCGCTATTAATTCAGATTAAATAACTAGGGTTGTGTTGGAATAATCAATGCTTAACCTGATTGCAAAGAGGCATTAAAGTTGCGCTGTTACACTTTGCTGTGATTCAAACGCGATAATCAGGGGAAATATGCAAAACTTCAACTTCGAGCGCTTGCTATCAAGTCGCTTGAGACGGCGACAAGTGTTGATTGGGACTGGAGCCTTAACTGGTTTTGCGATCGCCAATCAATGGCCTAACAAAGTTCTCGCCCAGCCCCGATTTTCTAATTATCCCTTTAGTCTGGGTGTCGCTTCCGGTGAACCACTCCCAGATAATGTAGTACTGTGGACGCGTTTAGCCCCCGATCCCCTCAATGGTGGTGGGATGCCACAATATAATGTTCCAGTGCAATGGCAGGTTGCTACCGACGAAAAGATGCAGCAAGTTGTCCGCAGTGGCACACAGATAGCTACTCCAGAATTTGGACACTCTGTTCATGTAGAAGTGCAAGGATTAAAACCTGCACGTTGGTACTGGTATCAGTTTAGGGTGGGCAATGAAGTTAGTCCAATCGGACGGACTCGCACTGCTCCTAACCCGCGCGATCGCGTTGAGCGCTTCCGCTTCGCCTTCGCTTCCTGTCAAAACTGGGAGCAAGGATACTTCGCCGCCTACAAAAACATGGCTCAAGAAGATTTAGATTTGGTGGTTCACCTCGGTGATTACATTTATGAGGGAGCGCCAAGAGCCAATGCACTCCGACCTCATGAAGGTAATGGAGAGCCAGTGACACTGGAGGAGTATCGCAACCGCCATGCCCAATACAAAAGTGATCCCAACCTGCAACAGACTCATGCTGCATTTCCTTGGCTAGTCACTTGGGATGACCACGAAGTTGACAACAATTGGGCAGACGAAATCCCTCAAGATCCAGAAAAACAAACACGCCAAGCTTTTCTAGCTCGTCGTGCTGCTGCTTTCCAAGCATACTACGAACATATGCCACTGCGGGATTTTTCAAAACCTAGAGGCATTGATATGCAGCTGTATCGACGCTTAAACTTCGGTAACTTAGTTGAATTTAATGTTCTTGATACTCGCCAATATCGTAGCGACCAACCTTGTAATGATACTATTGAACCACGCTGTCCAGAAGCTTTTGATCCAAGTGCCACTATGACTGGTACTGAACAAGAGCAGTGGTTGTTCCGCAATCTAGAGCGCTCTGGGGCACGCTGGAATGTTCTTGCTCAACAGGTTGTCTTTACCCAACACGACTGGACAGCAGGCCCTGAGACTGCCTTTAATATTGATGCTTGGGACGGCTATGTAGCTGCCCGCAGCCGTATTCTCAACTTTCTTGCTCAACGTCAGCCAGCCAACCCAGTTGTCATTACTGGTGACACACACTCCAGTTGGGTAAGCGACCTGAAAGCTGATTACAATAACCCTAACTCTGCTACAGTCGGTACTGAGTTTGTTGGCACATCGATTACCTCAGGCTTTGGCGCTAGTGACCGAATTGAGAAGGCTTTACCAGAAAGTCCGTGGATAAAGTATTTTAATGGTAGACAACGCGGTTATGTTGTTTGTGACCTCAATCATCAGCGTTGGCGTAGTGACTATCGACTACTGGCTCCATCTTCAGAGACTGGGCCTACTGTGCCTAACCCAAATGCCCCAATCATATCAACAGTCTCGTTTGAGTTGCCGAATCAAGGTAGAGTGAAGCGGGTTCAATAGACTTCTTATAAAAGTCAAAAAATTAGGAATGTCATTCTGAGCGGAACCCAGTGGATAGAACGATCTCACTCCATGTTTCGCTCCCCTCAACAATTTGTCAGCGATCGCTACGTTTTCTGCGTTTTGTGCTGCCAGCTGTGTTACCTGTATTGAGAAAGAAAGTAAGCTATTACGCCTTTAAATTACATAATAACTCATGAGATTTGTTGACTTCTGACAGTTAGCAGTCAGCAGTCAACAGAAAAAAATGTGCAAGTTAGATGAGCAAGAGCTGATAGCGGTTCCAATACAGTTCGGTTAAGATCCCCCTGCCTGCGGCGAACCCCTTAAAAAGGGTGTAAAAGAGGGTTAAGAGCAAGCCTTTTTAAAGGGGGTTTGGGGGATCTTCAAAATATTAAAATGTTAACCGAACCGTGTTGCCATAAACCCAATGTCCAATATGAAAATTTTGTCGCACCTTCATTAAACAAGCTGTTTGAGATCATAAAACTTTGTATCCTAAATTAATAGGTCTTAATAGTTCTTTTAAAACTGGTGCAAGAAGATTTTAGGCTAATTGTTGATTTAGTTTTAGTTCTAGGTGTTGCAGCCTGCGGTGGACTGTTGGCGGCACTTTTACGACAACCCGTGCTGCTAGGCTATCTGATTGGCGGGATAATCATAGGGCCAACCGGACTGGGATTGATTAAAGAACTTATTCAAGTAGAGACTCTGGCACAGTTCGGGGTTGCCTTTTTATTATTCGCCTTGGGTGTGGAGTTTTCTTTGGCGGAGCTTAAAAAGGTAAAAGCGATCGCTCTTGGCGGGGGTGGACTTCAAATTGCTCTGACAATTTTGGTCACAGTTGTGGTATGCGGATTAACTGGAGCCTGGGGAGCCTTACCTGCTAAGGGGATGTTTTTGGGCTGTATTCTGTCCCTGTCTTCTACAGCAGTTGTCCTCAAGTGCTTAATGGAACGCAACGAAACAGAAACACCTCACGGGCAAGTGATGCTAGGGATCTTGGTAGTACAAGATTTAGCGCTGGGGCTAATGTTAGCAGTCTTACCAGCCCTCAACCAACCTCCAGAAACCATTGGCATTGCCGTGCTGACAGCGCTGCTGTGGATTGGTCTATTTGCTGCTGGTGCAATAACTGCGGGGATTTGGCTGATACCGCCTTTGTTGCGACTGTTAGCCCGTACCGAAAGCCGAGAACTATTTTTATTGGGAGTTGTAGCTCTATGCTTGGGTATTGCCCTGTTAACAGAGCATTTGGGGCTGTCGATTGAAATGGGAGCATTTGTCGCGGGTTTGATGATTTCTGAGGTGGAGTACGCCGATCAAACCCTAACTTATGTCGAACCCCTGCGAGATATCTTTGCCAGTTTATTTTTTGCCGCCATTGGGATGTTAATCGATCCAGTGTTTTTGTGGAACAACCTGGAATTGATTTTAGGACTGGTAGCACTAGTTTTCGTAGGTAAATTTTTGATTATCACGCCCCTAGTAAAGTTGTTTGGCTACCCTTTAAAAACAGCCATAATCGCTGGTTTGGGACTAGCGCAAATTGGGGAATTTTCCTTTGTTCTAGCCAGCGAAGGGCAATCATTGGGGCTGGTGTCCCGACAGATATACTTATTAATTTTGGGAACCACCGCAGTCACCCTCATGCTTACTCCCTTTGTCCTGCGGTTAGTGCCATTTTTATTTAATTTTGCCGAATCAATGCCCTGGTTGAAACCGTATTTACAAGAAGATCAGGTACGGGATGTGTCGGAAGATTTGCCCTTTAAAGACCATCTGGTAGTCTGTGGTTATGGGCGAGTCGGCAAAAATTTAGTCAAGTTGTTGCTGCAACACGACATACCTGTAGTAGTAATCGACCAATCAGAAAGTAGAATTCAGCAGTTGCGTGAGGCTGGGGTGTCTTATGTTTATGGCAATTGCGTCAGTTTACACGTTCTGGAAACCGCCGGAGTGAGTCATGCTAAAGGAATGGCGATCGCACTCCCAGACCCCATGAGTACCCGTCTTTGCTTGAAACGCGCTCTGGAATTGTGCCCAGAATTAGATTTAGTTGTCCGTGCTACCCAGGATAAAAATATTGAGGTGCTGTATCAATTGGGAGCGAAAGAAGTTGTGCAACCAGAGTTTGAAGCCAGCTTAGAAATGGCAACTCATTTATTAACTAGCTTAGGCTTGTTGTCGCCAACTGTGGTTCAACGAGAAATGCAGCAAATCCGTAACGATCATTATTTGGATTTTCGTCCAGAGCGTTCTGCTAGTGAATTGGCTCGTGATTTGCGCCAAGCAACTCGCGATCTAAATCAGCGCTGGTATTCTCTACCATCTAATTCGCCCTTAATTGGCATGAGCATAGAAGAAGCAGATATGCGCTATTTAACAGGAGCGAGTTTGATGGCAATTCGCCGCGCTAACGGCGATGAAATCGATTATCCCAACAATCAAACCAAATTGGAAGAAGGCGATCGCCTGCTAGTAGTGGGAGCAGACGAAGAACTGGCGGCTTTGGCAGAATTCGCTAAGGGACAAGCTGCTGTTCCCGGAGAAAATAGTGCTTGCCAGTGGGCTACAGTGAATGCAGATACGCCAACGCTTGGTAAAACCCTTGCAGATTTAGATATCGCCAAGCAATATGGAGTACAGGTACAAGCAATCCGGCGAGATGGCAAGTTTATTCGCTATCCTGATGGCGGTATGGACTTGCGAGTTGGCGATCAAGTATTGTTATGTGGTGGCTTGACAGGTTTGAGTCAACTAACACAGTTATTTGCGATCGCAACTTCAGTAACCGTTTCTATCCCAGTAATTAAAGCTGCTGAGGCAGAAGCGCTCAATGAGTTTCTGCCTATGGATAATTGGCGAGAATAGTCATTAGTCTTTGGTCACTTATACTAAGTGACTCGTGCCAAGCTTGTCCTGAGCGTAGCCGTAAAGCCTGCGGCATAGCTACACTTAGGGCGCAGCCTCTCCAAGAGTTGTATTGGTCATTGGTCATTCACAAATGACAAAGGACTAACTCTTGGGTTTAATATAAGCGATCGCTTGTTTCCAAACAGTGGTTTGCTGGCTGTTTTCATCCGCAATAGAGATACACTGTGGGTCTTGCCATAAAACCTTTCCTGTTAGCACATCACCAGTCAGCAGCTTTAACTCTACTGGCGTTGTTTGTTTAATCAGGTTTTGGACTTGGATAATACTAGGCAAAGTGGTGTCAAATTCGGTAAGCATTTTTAGTAAAGATGAACCTACAAGGCAAAATAAAGAGTAACTAATCCTTGATAATTCATCCTTGAGGAAATGGCAATCGAATTTACTAAGTATCATGGTCTAGGCAACGACTTTATTCTGATTGACAATCGCTTGTCATCTGAGCCTGTAGTGACCCCAGAGCAAGCCATTAAGTTGTGCGATCGCCATTTTGGTATCGGTGCTGATGGTGTAATTTTTGCCCTACCCGGAGAAAACGGCACTGACTACACCATGCGGATTTTTAATTCCGATGGTTCAGAACCGGAAATGTGTGGTAACGGCATTCGCTGTTTAGCTGGCTTTTTAGCAGACTTAGAAGGTGAATTCCGAAATAAAGACTCATATCGCATTCATACTTTGGGTGGTGTAATGACTCCCCAACTCTTATCTAATGGTCAAGTTAAAGTAGACATGGGTTTACCCAGGTTACTCGCTGGCGAAATTCCCACCACTCTTACACCCAATGAAGAAAAAGTCATTTCTCAGCCGTTAGAGGTGGCGGGGCAAACTTGGGATGTTACTTGTGTAAATATGGGAAATCCCCACTGCATTACCTTTGTGGAAGATGTCGCAGCAATTGAGCTAGAAACCATCGGCCCAAAATTTGAGCATCATCCAGTTTTTCCGCAACGCATAAATACCGAATTTATTCAAGTGGTACGCAGTGACTATTTGAAAATGCGGGTATGGGAACGGGGTGCTGGGATTACATTAGCTTGTGGGACTGGTGCTTGTGCTTCCTTGGTAGCTGGAGTGTTAACAGAGAAATGCGATCGCACTGCCACAATAGAATTACCTGGTGGTTCCTTGCAAATTGAATGGTCAGAAATCGACCAACGAGTTTACATGACAGGCCCGGCTGAACGAGTATTCACTGGAAAATTGTAACCGACTTATATTATGTCCCGGCAATTAAGGCATAATACTCGAAACCCGACCCCGCCAAAGCTGCGCTTGAGCTAACCTCCCCGCAGGCGGGGAGGGGTTCTTTTATTATGGGTAATTAGGTGGGCATGATATTACTATTGGCATTACTCAAATAGTAGTGCCATAGAAGTCTTGCACCAACTGCACGCCACGGTCGCCAGTGCTGTGTCATTGCTTCTAGTTGAACTGGTGTTGGACGCGTCGCTAATCCTTTGAGTTTTTGTAAAGCGATCGCGATCGCTAAATCGCCTTTAGGAAAGACATCAGGACGTTGCAGCGCCATTAGTAAGTAAATATCAACTGTCCAGTCTCCAATCCCTTTAAGACGCTTTAACTCAGTTCTGATAGTAGTTTCGTCCATTGTTTCCAGCTTGGTTAGGTCAAGCTGCTCGGTTGCAATCGCATTCGCCAACCCACGGCAATATATAATCTTTTGCCGACTGAATCCAATTCCTCTCAATTGAACATCATCCAATATCAGAAAATTTTCTGGCGTTAAAGTTACAACAATCCCACATAGACGTTTAAATATAGCCCTTGCAGCCGCTACGGAAACTTGCTGTTCTAGAATTATGCACAACAGCGTTGCAAAACCCGGTTCTCTTTTCCATATAGGTGGAGGCCCCAGTGTATCTAAAATCCGAGCCAAATCGCTATCAAGATTGGCCAGCACCATTAAACCACGGGTAAGACTTTCTTCAGTCAGCGATTCTAGTTCAGGTGTTTGAGTCATCTTTGGAAAAGGGATTAGGGAGTGGGGACTGGGGACTGGGGACTGGGAAAGAATTATTTTGATCCGTAATCTTTAAATCCCGCGCGGTGCGTTTTAATTCTTGTATAAGCAGTTTTTGTTTGCGTTCAATTCCCCAGCGATAGCCACCAAGACTGCCATCATTCCGCAACACGCGGTGACACGGTACAATCAGCGCTGTTGGATTAGCTCCACAAGCATTACCCACCGCGCGGACTGCTAGAGGTTTGGCAATATCACGAGCAATATCAGTGTATGTGCGGGTTTCGCTATATGGAATTTTTTGTAATGCTTGCCACACCTGTTTCTGAAATGCTGTCCCACGGACATCAAGTGGTAAATCGAGATGTGTTTCATCTCCCGCAATCAAGTTGAGAATTGCTTGTATCCATTCCTTGTGTGTGTGGTCATCACGCATGATCTGCGCTTGGTGAAATTCTTGGTTCAAAATATGTTCAAGCTTGTTTGCTTTATCACCTAGTTTAACGGCGCAGATACCCTTCTCTGTTGTTGCTACAAGCAAATATCCTAGTGGACATGGAGCGATCGCATAGACAATATTTATTGCCTTTCCAGCTTGTTGGTAAGTCTTTGGTGTCATTCCCAGTTGTTTAGGTGCTTTCTCATAGAGTTGGCTACTTGAACCATACCCTGTGTCGTAAAGGGCATGGGCAATTTCCTCTCCTTCTTGGAGGCGCTGTTTCAATCGTTGGCTACGCAGCGCATCTGCATATTGAAAGGGAGATACGCCAATTATTTGCTTAAATATTCTTTGCAGATAGCTGGGACTCATTCTAACGTGAGAACATAGTTCTAAGAGAGTTGGGATGTGATCAATTTGTGCTTCAATATATCGACATGCAGCTAAGACTTTCGCTTTAGCTGCATTTGAAACTATTTCAGATTGTGGCTGACAGCGCTTACAAGGTCGAAAACCTGCAATTTCAGCCTCTTGTGCCGACTGGAAAAAACGAACTTGATTGCGATTCGGTCTGCGACTAGGGCAAATCGGTCGACAATAAATGCCTGTAGAGCGAACACCGTAAAAAAGCTTGCCTTCAAAAGCAGAGTTTCGATTTAAAACTGCTTCCCAAAGAGTGTCTTCCAAAACTGGTGTCTGTTGTAGTTGCATTTATGTCTCCTTGGATGTTTTACAAAATATCCACTTGAAAATGCCTATCATTAGTTCCTATATGTTGGTAGCTCTATTTATTTTTTAGGTAAAACTAGATTAAATGTATTGTTCAACTACTTTCTATCTGATTATTGCGATCAAATCTGAGAAAGTGCCGTTGATCACTATTTACAACTAACTTTTTTGTCACCAGATTCTCCTCCTGACAAATCGTTCACCCGATTGGGTGAATGCGATCGCCTCATCAGGAACTACTCTGAAAGAAGGTGCAGTTTCGATTCTGTTAGCAATTATGCTCACAGAATGAAAACTGTTAAATTGGTTATTCTGGCTTTTAATTGTACATCAATAGCTTGTCTATCTAAGGGTCAAAGAGTGGATGAAACCGTTGTAAAATCGTTGTATACACCAAATTGCCAGCAAAAGACTATTAACTTGCTCTCAAAGCTTACTGTCAATTTACCAGGAATAATTTTCCAAGTTCTGCAACAGCAGGATGGTTCTGTGTTTGTCCTTTATGTTAGTTCTGGTTGTGAATATTTATATGAATTAGAACCAGAAGTTGTACAGGCAGACTTTAAGGTGCTATACAAACTGATTCATCCACAGGATATAAAAGCCTTTACAGAATCTATAGCTGTTTGTAGCACAAATATTACACCTTGGCATTGGGAAGGTCGGATCATCACGCCTAGCGGCAAAATTAAGTGGATTCAAGGTAATTCGCAACCGGAATTACAACCTAACGGCGATTTTCTTTGGAATGGCTTGATCATGGATATTACAGACCGAAAACAAGCCGAAGAAAAATTGCAAGAGAGTGAGGCGCGATATAAAGCAATTTTGGATGCTATCCCCGATTTAATGTTTCGCATCAGCCGTGATGGCGAGTATCTAGATTTGAAAAGTGAAGGAGCAAATGTCACTCTTACCAGAGAAGAAATAGTTGGCAAACATGTGGATGAGTTGTTGCCTAGTGATGTTGCAGCGATTAGCCTGGAAGCGATCGCAAAAACTTTAGATTCGGGAACTTTGCAAAGTTGCGAATATCAATTACCAACGCCTTGGGGAGTTAAAGATTATGAGGCGCGGTTGGTAGTAAGTGGCCAAGATGAGGTACTAGCAATTGTCCGAGATATCACAGAACGTAAACAAGCAGAAGTTACCTTACAAAATCTTGCTCAAAAATTTGCTAAAGCTTTTAGTTGTAGCCCCGATTCAATTACCATCAGTACGCTGCAAGAAGGACGCTTCATCGAAGTTAACGACAGTTTTGTGAAACTCTCAGGTTATGAACGAGATGAGGCAATTGGTAAAACTTCTTTTGAGCTAAATCTTTGGGTACACGATCGCGATCGCCTGAGTTTATTACAGGAGTTGCAAGCTACAGGAGTTGTTCGCAACTTGGAATTTGAATTTCGGCAAAAGTCTGGCAAGATAATTACAACGCAGCTTTCAGCCGAAATCATTGATTTGGATGGTCTCCCTTCGCTTTTAGCAGTCCATCACGACATTACAGAAAGTAAGCAGGTGGAAGCACAATTACGCCTTTGTGCCCAACGCGATCGCTTGTTGGCAGAAACACTAGTGCGAATTCGATCTTCCCTTAACTTAGACGAAATTCTCCAAACCACGGTGACGGAAGTCAGGCAATTTCTGCAAGCAGATCGAGTTTTTATTGGTCTAAATAATGCCAATTTAGGAATCAGAACTCTTGCCGAATCAGTAGATCCAAAGTATCCATCACTCTCAGGATGGTCTACTAAGGATGAAGCTTATTTACAAGAATTAAGAAATTTGCTCAAAGATAATGTTGTGCGTGTTGTTGAAGATATAACGCAAATGTCATTATCCCCCAAAGTAAAAGCGCACTGTGAAAAATTCCAAACGAAGGCTACTTTGGCTGTACCAATTATGCTAGGTGACGAACTATTTGGGGCGTTAATTGCCAATCAATGCTCAGGTTCGCGTCATTGGCAGCCAGTAGAAATTGATTTGTTACAGCAGATGTCAGAACAACTAGCGATCGCTATTCAGCAAAGCCAGATATACCAAAAACTAGCAGAGCTTAACACTACTTTAGAACGCCAAGTAGAAGAACGGACAGCACAATTGCAGCAGAAAATGCAAGAAATTGAAAAACTACATCGCGTCAAAGATGTTGTTTTGCACACAGTTGCCCACGATTTACGAACTTCGGCGATGGGTAACTTGATGGTGTTAAAGAATTTGTTAAATCAGGGAGTGGGGAGCGGAGGAGAAGCAAGGGAGCAGGGAGCAGGGAGCAGAGGGGAAAGAAGTAATTTTCTATCCTCCCCCTTGCCCCCTGCCCCCTGCCCCTCTGCCTCTTCTCAATCCCCAATTCCAGTATCTCGCTCGATTATTGAACGGATGATTCAAGGCAATGATCGTCAACTGACGATGATTAACTCATTGCTAGAAATTAATTCCTGTGAACAACAGGGTATTGACATCAAACGTGAACCTGTGAAACTTAGCACCTTACTGGAAGGAACATCCGCCCAGTTGGAACCTATGCTGACACAAAATCAAGCGACTCTAAAGAACTTGGTTTCTGCGGATTTACCGTTACTAATGGCAGATGCGACTCTGTTGCAAAAAGTTTTGGTAAATTTAGTAACACATAGCTTACAAAATAATCCACCAGGATTACATTTTATTCTGAGTGCCACCGTTGAAGACGGAATGATTCGCGCTCAGATTCGAGATGACGGTGTGGTAATGAGTAAACTAGAGTGCGATCGCCTTTTCGATCTCCATGTCCGTGATCCGCAAGACTGTTGTTCCACAAGCATTGGCTTAAAAATGTATCTTTGTCGGAAAGTTATTAAGGCACATGGCGGCGAAATCGGTGTTATTAGTAACCGTAAGCGCGGGTTAACTTTCTGGTTTACATTACCCCTAGCTAAAGAGGCAGGGGAGCAGGGAGCAGGGGGCAGAGGAGAAAGATTTTGAAATTTCCCAGCAATCAATCACTTGTACTGAGCGTAGTCGTAAAGCCTGCGGCATAGCTCCGCTTTGGGCGCAGCCTCTCGTAGAGAAGTAAGGGTTTCAGAGTAAGTAAATTTATTTATTCGGTTATCCCCCTTGCTCCCTGCTCCCTGCCCCATTTCCTCTTCGTTAGCAACTTTATCCGCAACAAATTGCCCATAAATCACCAAAAAATGAGAGGGTGTTATTTATAGCAATATTGAGTAAGGAAAACACCCTCAAGGTATGGGCAAAGTTGCTCGGATGCTAATAGCTACTCCGTTTACAACAGTGCAAAGATGGTGGAGAAAAGCTTTTTCTCCACCAACAGCAGATGAAATCAGTACTTCTTACAGAACTTGGCGCAACCGCTTTTTGTGGCAGAGATTGCGTTTATGGCTATGGCTGGCGCTGATTTGTTTGTTGTCTTTTACTTTGCGAGACATCTACGGCTTCTTTTTCCATTTAAAAGAGTTGGAAAAGCTGCCAGAAGTACTTAGAACTCAACGCCTTGTAATCAATATTGCAGTACTCCTGAGTACACTTATCTGCTTTGCCTTACATAAAACTAAATTAGGTCGCGATCGTCCAGATTTATTATTTTTGGGGTCTTCTTGGGCAATTAGTCTAGCATTGCAGTTCTTTGCAACCATCAGAGGTTTTGCCCTACCTGACACCATCGGTTGGTCGTTGCTGTTTTTAAGCCAAGCTATATTAATGCCAGTCTACTGGATTCTTCACTTGCTATCTCAAGTAGGTGTGTTGGCTTACTATTTTGGTATAAATACGGTGTTTGGGCTAAAAACACTAATCCCCGAACACCCAGAAATATATAATGTAACGTTAATTTTATACATTTTTTGGTTTTGTGCTATATGTGACATCGGTGTTTATCTGTACGATCGCCTGCAATGTTCTGAATTTTATGCCCGTCAAGAACTAGAATCTGCCTACCAAAAACTCAAGGTTGCAGAAACTAAATATCGCAGCATTTTTGAAAATGCTGTTGAAGGTATTTTTCAAAGCAGTCCCGATGGACATTACATTACGGCAAATCCTGCTTTAGCACGCATTTATGGCTACTCCTTAGCGGAGGAGGTAACAGCAAATTCTACTATTATTGAACAATTGTATGTTGATCCAAACCGCCGGGCAGAATTTGTGCGCCTGATGGAAAAGTATGGTAGCGTTTCAGAGTTTGAGTCTCAAATTTATCGCCGAGACGGCAGTATTGTCTGGATTTCGGAAAAAGCCTACGTAGTGCGTGACGAACAAGGAAAACTGCTTTATTATGAGGGTTTAATTGAAGATATTACCCAGCGCAAACAAACTGAAGAAGAACTACGAGTATTTTTCCATGCAGTTTCTCACGACTTACGCAACCCAGTGCTGGGTACTTTAATGGTGCTGAGAAATTTGCTTGCACGTCCTGAGCAAAATATTTCGATTTCACGCTCAATTTTAGAGCGGATGATTCAAAGTAGCGATCGCCAACTTAATTTAATTAATTCGTTGATGGAAACTCATATCAGCGAAGTACAAGGTATTGTTTTGCAGCGTCAACCTGTACAATTACTGACAGTTGTCGAAGCTGCGATCGCAGATTTAGAGCCGTTACTAGAGCAAAATCAAACAACCTTGATAAATCTGGTATCCGCAGATTTGCCGTTAGTGAATGCAGATCCTACGCAACTATGGCGAGTTTTTTCTAACTTAATTGTCAATGCTCTGAAACATAATGCCCTTGGATTGCTCTTGACAATTAATGCTACCCGTGAAGGTGAGATGATTTATTGTACTGTTAGTGATAACGGCGTGGGAATTAGTCAACAACAAAGCGATCGGCTTTTTGACCTTTACTTTCGGGGTGCAAGTATCCGCAATTCTGTAAGTTTGGGATTGGGCTTATATTTATGTAAGCAAATCATCAATGCTCACGGCGGTGAAATTGGTGTGAACAGTGCATTGGATGCAGGGGCAACTTTCTGGTTTACATTACCTATTAGCTAGTACCTAAAGCCTGCAAATTTCCCAATTGAGCTTCTGTTAATATAATTATATTTTCAAGCTAACTAGGTGGTATTTAGTAGTTAGTATAGTAAGTTAAAAACTTACTCAAATTTGTGATTATTCAGGAAAAAACAAACGGATAGAACAACAAAATCCCGGTAAAAGTGGCGATGTGATTTCATCATCAGCTAACAAAGTAGCAACTAAAACCAACTGTGCTTTTTCTCGCCGATAAACTTCAACTTGTTTAGTAAAGCGATCAACAATCCAATACTTACGCACACCTTGAACTGAATATAGTTTCAGTTTTGCTTCTTTGTCTCGGAATTCGTTTTGTTTACCAGGGGATAAAACCTCTATTACTAACTCTGGTGCGCCTGTCAAATGTCCCGCTTCATCTTCAATTTGCGCCAGTCGTTCTCGACTTACCCAAACGACATCCGGTATAACGCTATCTGCTTGCGAAAAAAGCACCCCTGGAGCCACAATTGTTTCCCCTAAACCACTCGAATCTGACCAAACATCCAGTTGTCGAGCAATTTTTACACAAACTTGTTGATGACGGCGGTGAGGAGTCCGAGTCACAAAGAGTTCTCCATTAATAATTTCATAGCGTGTCCACTCACTTTCGGGTAGAACCTCTAAATCGTGAATTGTCCAGCGTACTCCCTCAACGGCTTGGTT
This sequence comes from Nostoc sp. FACHB-888, assembly GCF_014696655.1. Taxonomy (NCBI): domain Bacteria; kingdom Bacillati; phylum Cyanobacteriota; class Cyanophyceae; order Nostocales; family Nostocaceae; genus Nostoc; species Nostoc sp. FACHB-888. The sequence goes on from NZ_JACJQM010000028.1 coordinate 76,503, forward strand.
CATAATTGTCCCCGTTTGGCTCGTTGCCTTTGTTTAATTTTATCTTTTCTTCCGGCAAGGCAACTATGAGGTTTAAATTACAACCATAATAAAAAGCGGAAGTTCAGGCAAAACTCTGTATGCTGACATTTACCCAACTTAAACCACCTAATTTAGATGCCGCAGTTACTTTCACTCTGGCGCTAACAGCAGAAGAACGCACCCGCAGTCGTCATCGCTTTGAAACGGAAGATGGTAAAGTTGTAGTTTTACATTTACCCAGAGGAACTATCTTACACGATGGCGATATTCTGCAAGAAGAAACCCATAGCAGTTTAATCAGAATTACCGCCAAACCAGAACTAGTGCTGACTGCTTTTGCCCAAACACCACTTTTATTATTACGGGCAGCATACCATTTGGGAAATCGCCATGTACCTGTAGAAATTACCCCAACTTATTTACGCTTGTCTTCAGATTCGGTTTTACGCACTATGTTGGAACAACTGGGGTTAGAAATTAAAGAGGAAATTTCACCGTTTCAGCCAGAATTAGGAGCTTATGAACAACGCCATCATGCTCACTGATAGTCATCTTTTGAGTATTTTGCAACTGGCTAGCCCCGCTTTACCTGTGGGAGCATATAGTTATTCTGAAGGTTTGGAAATGCTGGTAGAAAATGGTACGATCACTAACCACACACATCTCAAAGATTGGTTAAAAGCAGAGTTGCTCTATGGGGCAATTCGGTTAGAGGCAGGGGTAATGGTGCGATCGCAGCAATCTGCAAAAATGAATGATGTAAAGTCGCTATGCCGTTGGAATCTCTGGTTATCCGCAGCTAGAGAAACAGAAGAATTACGCGCCTCTAGTTGGCAGATGGGGCGATCGTTGATCCAATTACTTGGTAAACTAGAACCGCAGATTATACCTATTGCCAATGCTGTAGGCAATCCTTGTAATTATGCGATCGCTTTTGGCATTGCCGTTGCCCATTGGCAAATCAGTATCCAAGCCGCATTACTCGCATATCTGCATAGTTGGGCAAGTAATTTGATTACTGCGGGCGTGAAACTTATCCCTCTTGGACAAACAGTAGGACAGCAGTTATTACTAGATTTGCAACCATTATTTAGCACTGCGGCGTTAGAAATTATCGCGTTAGAGGATGATGAGCTTGCCTGTTGTAGTTGGGGTTTGTCGCTGGCAAGTATGCAGCATGAAACGCAGTATACAAGGTTGTTTAGGAGTTAGTCATAGAGAATTGAGAATTGGGCAAAAACTAAAGACTAATAACTATGTACCAATGACAAGGGACAAATGACAAATGACAAAAAACACATTTAGAGTGGGGGTTGCTGGCCCAGTAGGTTCGGGGAAGACGGCTTTAGTGGATGCTTTATGCAAGGGATTGCGTGAGCAGTACCAGATTGCGGTGGTGACGAATGATATTTATACTCAGGAGGATGCTCAGTTTTTAGTGCGTTCTCAGGCGTTGGCAAGCGATCGCATTTTGGGTGTAGAGACTGGCGGTTGCCCTCATACTGCCATCCGCGAAGATGCTTCGATGAATTTAGCGGCAATTGAACAATTAGAAGAACGTTTTCTCGATTTGGATTTAGTATTTTTGGAAAGTGGCGGCGATAATTTAGCTGCTACCTTTAGTCCCGAATTGGTGGATTTAACCATTTATGTCATCGATGTTGCGGCTGGTGATAAAATTCCCCGCAAAGGCGGCCCCGGTATTACCAAGTCTGATTTGTTGGTGATTAACAAAACTGATTTAGCGCCTTATGTTGGTGCAGATTTAACTGTGATGGAACGGGATGCTAAAAAAATGCGCGGTGATAAACCTTTTATTTTTACTAATTTAAAAACTCAGTCTGGACTAGCAGATGTAATTAACTTTGTTTGTACAAATATCTGTTGAAAAAGAATTCAGAATTCAGAATTCAGAAGCCAGAATCAAGACAACTAAATTTGCATATTTAGTGCAGGTGCAAAAACGCCGTTTATTCAGACATTTGCAAACTCGCTACCGCTTTGCTATGCGCCACTTGTACACAATTCATGCTGTTAGCGGTAGCGGGACGTTTAGCCCATTCTGACCGGAGGCGGAGCGTCTCCGGCTCCGCTCCTGACTCCTGAATTCTGTTTCTATAAAGCCTTCAGATGCCGACTTCGCACCCGTTCAGCACTACCGGTAGGAATCGCAGCAATTAATTTTTGCGTGTATTCCTCTTTAGGTTCTTGGTAAATGCTTTCGGCTGTACCTTCTTCAACAATTTGACCGCGATTCATAACTAAAATGCGATCGCTCATAAATTTCACCACACTTAAATCGTGAGAAATAAAGATATAAGTAAGCTGAAAATCTGACTGTAATTCTTTGAGAAGATTTAATACTTGCGCCTGTACTGAAACATCTAGCGCTGAAACTGATTCATCGCAGATGATAAACTTAGGATTTAATGCCAAAGAACGGGCTATGCAAATCCGTTGGCGTTGACCACCAGAAAACTGATGAGGATAGCGGTTAATCGCATCTGCACTCAATCCCACCCGTTCTAAGAGTTCGGTTACTCGCTGCCGTCGTTGTTGCTTTGTCTTACCCACGGCGTGAATTAACAACGGTTCCATCACCGCATCCCCAATCTTCATCCGTGGGTCGAGGGAACTGAAAGGATTTTGGAAGACTATTTGCATTTCCCGCCGCAGTTTTTGCAACGGTTCACCTTTGAGGCTAGTAATATCTTGTTTTTCAAAGATAATCTGACCACTCATCGGTTCAATTAATCGCAGCAAGGTTCTGCCGAGGGTGGTTTTACCGCAACCAGATTCTCCCACCAAACCTAGTGTTTCTCCTGGTTTGACATCAAAGGAAACGCCATTAACCGCCATGTTGTAGCGTTTTGTACCACCAAACACCCCGCGCACTGGAAAACCAACTTTCAGATTGCGGATTTGCAGTAGGGGTTCCTTTTTATTGAAGTTTGCCAATCTTGCAGCAATCTCTTCAGTAGTGACTTCTGTAGGTTGTGCGGGTTCTTTCGCCTGAATTACTACTTGTCCCGTTGCTGTTTCTTCTGCACTCATATAGTCAGAAACAGTGAGTAATTTTTGGGGACGGCGGTTGAGTGTGGGGCGACAAGCTATCAAACCTTTAGTATATGGATGCTGGGGACTGCTGAAAATTTGCCGAGAAGTACCAGATTCGACAACTTTGCCTTTATACATCACCGCTACTTGGTCAGCAATTTCCGAAATTAGCCCCAAGTCGTGGGTGATAAAAATCATTGCCATGTCACGGCTTTGCTGCAATTCTCGCAACAAGTCCAAAATAGTCGCTTGCACCGTCACATCCAAGGCTGTGGTTGGTTCATCGGCAATTAAGATTAATGGGTTGCAAGAAATTGCCATTGCAATCATTACCCGTTGCAACTGACCCCCAGAAAGTTCATGAGGGTAGCGTTCCAGCATGGCTTCTTTGTGTTGTTTAACCAACTGTGCCAACTTTGGTGCATCTGGTTTCGACAAATTGGCGTTGGTTTGATGCCAAGTTTCGATATACTGCTGCTGGATCTCTTCATCGCTAGGTAGAAGTTTAACCTCTTGTAGACCTGCGATCGCAATTTGTCTTGCTTGGGCTGCTGACACATTTTGATGCCGCATAATCGCTTCCGTTAGCTGAAACCCAATGTCATAAACCGGATTGAGCGAACTCATCGGTTCTTGAAAAATCATGGCGATGTCGCCACCCCGGTGTAGCTGCATTTGTTCAGGAGGCAGTTTTACCAAATCGATGGGGTTGGCATTTTCCTGCGGACGAAACCAGATTTCACCGCCAGTAACTATACCGGGAGTTTGCAACAAACCCATCACAGCTAGGGCTGTCACTGATTTTCCACTTCCCGATTCTCCTACTATTCCTAGAGTTTCACCTCGTTGTAGCCCAAAGGAAATACCATCCAAAGCTTTGACGGTGTTGCCATCACCGGGAAATTCAACTTGTAAATTGCGAACCTCTAGGATAGTTTCTCTCATAGGAGTTGGGTATGAATTTTAACTTAAAATTATTTGGATTTTAACAATAGTTTTGATTTATATGTGTGTAAATTTGGTTTTTACACTTCTTGGCAGTTTTCACTGCTTAAACTTTAACCACAATTGACATCACATACTTCCACAATATACATGCATTTGCGATGTAGAACTGCTTGCGATCGTCCACAAGTGCAACTTACAGTCATTATCTGCCCAAGTGCGAGACTTTATCTGTTTTTAGTCAACGCAGAAGACAAAAAAATAGCACACCCTAAAGGATGGCTATTTGTAGAAATTGTCTAATCGTAATCATTAGTTAGCAAATTGAATACACGCTCAACTACTAACTTTAGAAGGGAATATCATCTGGATCTGGTTCTTGCTCTTTCACTGCTGGATAAGTGGTTCGTTCATAATTTGTGGGTTGGGGTACGGGTTCGTAAGTTGTCGCTTGGGGAGTAACGCTAACAGTGTTTGCAGCCGGGGTAGGCGCTGGACGTGGTGACTCGTAACTGGGAGTGTCTTTCTGTGGAGGACGAGATGCTGAAGATGTTTGTCGTGGAGCAGTTTCAGTAAATGATGGAGTTACGGTTGCTGAAGGCAATGGATCAGTATTAAAACTACCTCCAACAGGTTGAATTTGTTGCACCGTCAATTCAGCGCGTTTTTCTTTAAAACCTTCCATCGGAACAGTATTCATACTTAAACGCCCTACCAGGATAACGCGATCGCCTTGGTGGTAGTTTTGCTGAATTTCTGTCGCTAAATTCCCCCAGCCGACTACTTTCAGAGTGGCTGGTGGATCTTCTGGTTTCTGGGAATTAGGAAACTGCACCAGCATTTCTGTGACTCCCAGATTATCTGCTGTATAACGGAGTTGCGGCTCGTTAATAATTTCCGCCATCAAAACGCAACTGTTCATTAAAATTACTCCTGACTGCAAAAAGTACTGATTGAAAAAGAGAGTGTTTTTCTATGTAGTGCCAATTAATATCTAGATATGTTTAATTGTTTGCATTTTTTAATAATGGCTGAGTTTTTAGTTATTTCTAGCATAAAAGCCAAGCGATCGCTTTGAACAGCATTGAATATGCCGCCCGCCACCCTCGCTTGACTAAATGAGCATTGAATTCTGTCTGGAGTAGTATAATTGTACCACTATTTAAGAATTAGAAAAAATTCTTGGCAAAAATTAAGTCTTGACGTGAACTGGAAAAACACCCAAGGCAATCAACCTACCCGGTAGGTCGCGCAAGATAGGTAAGCGCAAAAACGCAGGTGGTACAAAGGTACGATTTGAGGTGAGAACTGGGGCAAATACCCGCTTTTGAATAAAAGTTTGGAACGCCTGAATGATGCGTGTGGGCAATTCGCGTTGACGTTGTACTTTTGCTAAGTCGCTAAGTTGTACTTGTCGGTTCTTGAGCGGTTTGCTGAGTACATTCGCCGCGACTACAGCATCTTGAATTGCGTAGTTAATGCCAACTCCACCAATGGGGGACATTATATGGGCAGCATCACCAATGAGTAACAAACCGGGGTGATACCAGCGCTTGACGCGGCTGGACTCGACAGAGAGAAAAGCTATTTGTGACCAATCATGTAAATTTTGGATACGTTGCTGGAATTCTGGCACTACTTCCACAACAGATTTTTTTAATTGCTCTAAACCCGCAGCCCGTAGTTGTTGATAGCCTCCCTTGGGGATAACATAGGCAACCTGCCACTCATCACCACGGTCAAGCATGGCGATAATTTTACCTTTACCAAAGCGCCCCATTCCCCCCTCTGGGTCTTCTGGCTGACGCGGTAAGCGGAACCAGAGGATATCCATTGGCGGCGAGGTTTCGATGGATTCAAACTCACCCAGGTGGCGTAAACGTGAGTGGCGACCGTCTGCACCCACTGTTAGTATTGCCCGGATTTCATGCCAGCCACCGCCTCCTCGATAGCGGACACCTTGAATTTCGCCATTTTCGGCAATTAATTCTTGCACATTCGCACCCATTACCAGATGGAAACTAGGATATTTCTGTGCTTCTTGGGTAATGAACTCCAGAAATTTTACCTGGGGAAGCATTGTAATGTATGGGTAGCGGGTTTTTAGGTGACTAAAATCTGCCAAAGTGACAGTATCTTGAGGAGTTTTAAACCTAATTTGGCGCATTTTTGCATGGGGGAGTTCTAGCAAGCGATCGCTAAGTCCCAATTCTTCCATAATTTCCATCACCGACGGATGAATCGTATCACCGCGAAAATCGCGATCAAAGTCTTTGTGTGCTTCCAGCAGCATCACAGAAATGCCTTGACGCGCTAACAACAGCGCCAATACTGCTCCTGCCGGCCCCCCACCCACAATGCAACAATCTGTGGTTTGTACGTCTACAATGTCATGGATAGGGTTAACGCTTGGGTCTTGGGAAAGATTTTTAGGTATATCGGTAGTCATAATAACACCTCCTGACAGCCCTAAAATCCAGGGTAGTTTGTTTTTGATGGTGCTAGCTGTTTTTTTAACTTTTCGTATTTACAGGGAAGATGTATTATGGGCGCTAAACTGTCATTAGTTATTAATCATTAGTCATTAGTCATTAGTCATTAGTTATTGTGTCCCAAGTTGTTTTAGAAAACGTTTATAAAAGTTTTTCCCCGCGTAAAGGGGAAGGTGTTACCTCACAAACCCAATCTTCCCTTACGTCTGGGGAGAAAAATGATGCAGCGCAAGAACGTGCGGGAAGTGTTAACGTCTTGCGGCGGATTAATCTAACGATCGCAGATGGCGAATTTATGGTGCTGGTAGGCCCTTCTGGTTGTGGTAAAAGTACCTTGCTACGGTTAATCGCTGGTTTGGAAGTGATGACTGGCGGTAATATCTGGGTAGGCGATCACTTAATCAATGACCTACCGCCCAAAGAACGTGACATCGCAATGGTGTTTCAAAATTACGCCCTCTATCCCCACATGACGGTGTATGACAATATCGCCTTTGGGTTACGCCGCCGTTCTGGGAGAGCAGGGGAAGCAGGAGGAGAAATTACTCCTTCATCTCCTTATCTGCGGGCGTGGGCAGAAAATCTTTTTGTGGGGGCGACAAGAAAGTTACCTAAAGGACTGCGCTACATTTCTGACAAAGAACGGGCAGTGAATGAGCAGGTGCGTAGTGTTGCTCAACTGTTGCAAATCGAAACATTGCTGAATCGCTTACCAAAACAGCTATCTGGGGGACAAAGACAACGGGTTGCATTAGGAAGAGCGATCGCACGTGACCCCCAAGTATTCTTAATGGATGAACCGCTTTCTAATTTAGATGCCAAACTGCGGGCGGAAACCCGCGCCCAAATTGTCAAATTGCAGCGCCAACTGGGGACAACAACAATTTACGTTACCCACGATCAAACAGAAGCGATGACAATGGGCGATCGCATTGCGATTATGTCTGAAGGTAAAATTCAGCAAGTTGCTTCTCCTTTAGAACTTTACAACCGTCCTGCCAATCTTTTTGTCGCAGAGTTCATTGGTTCACCACCGATGAATTTTATTCCTGTAGAATTTCATGCCCCACAGTTGATTACTCATTCCCAGTTGCGTTTCACCCTCCCAGAAGTTTGGGGAAAAGCTTTACAAAAATATGATGGCAAAACTCTAATTTTAGGCATTCGCCCAGAACACTTGAACTTGAGTATGCCTGCTACCAAAAATCTACCAGTGCAAGTAGATTTAGTAGAGAATCTTGGCAACGATTCCTTTCTCGCTGTTAAGATTGCCGAACCGGGATCTAAACCTGCTACTACAGCCAATTCCCTACAAGTGCGAATACCACCAGACCGATTTGTACAAGCTGGTGAGCAACTATGGTTATCGCTAACTCCAGAGAAAATTCACTTTTTTGACCCGGAAACGGAGTTGGCAATATTTCCCTAGAACTATCCGCGCCTAATTGGTAAATCAAAAATTGAGAGTGATATTCCTGTTAAGTTAGACTCTGCATAAAGTTTTAAATTACGCAGTCTGGGCTTAATTGAATTTACAGGAAATGAAGTTCAATGCCTTTGTAATTTATATCGCTTTTATTTTCGAGAACGCCTATCCGAATGATTACACCCAGTTTGAGAGAATAAAGCATCAATAATTAGCGATGCCTACGGCGGCAAGCTACGCACCCCATTACACCCCAAATTTCATAAGTGCGTGGCCGTAAGGCTTGCCGTCAAACATCGCACTCTTGTATCTTACTAATTTGTAGAACTGCTAAAAGATAGTGCAGATGTTTCCAGCAAATGCAGATTGTGGCGTTCCCAAAAACTCAAAATCTGTTCGCTAACCTGTTGAGGATAGAAGTAGTGAAAAAAATGATATCCTTCTGGGCATTCCCAGAGTTTATCTTCTGGCTTCAACCAATTCAACCAGTCATGCAATGCAGTTGGGTTTACTACCGGATCGCTCTTGCTACCACATACCATCATTGGCATAGAAACTCCACCCTTGGGTAAATAAACCAACTTAAATAAAGAGTGTGATGAGGGAGATTGTTCTAAATCTTTATCTAAAGCAGCTACTAACTTCTTAGTGGTATGAGGTGGTTGATTGCCAAAAAGACTGCGAACGCTGCTTGCTAAAACTAGCTCACGGCTGATGCTAAAAAGTTGTCGTTGAAAGTAATAGTGAGCGTGCCAATTGTTTGCAGGTTGAGCTGCTACAGCGAGCAACGTGAGCGATCGCACTTTTTTAGGAAATCGCCGAGCAAAGGTTAAAGCGATCGCACCACTCATACCATGACCGGCTAAATGTACGGGGCGATCGCCCCATTTTAAAAAATCATACAGCAACTCCACAGCTTGATCTATGGAGCTGGCTTCATCTTTGGTTTGCTGGTATTGCCATTGGGCGATTCTCTTATACCTAGATAAATATTCAAGTAATGGTTTATCAAAACGCTTCAAAACTGGACTGGCATTTAACCACAGAACATCAAATGAATTAGACATAAATACCTATAATTTCTAAATTACTAATTTCAGTTAAAAGGACAGTTAGAAACCGCGTTTACATAACTTAAAAACCTTGATTTTTTCTTAGTCCGCGGAGGCGGACTTTATTTGTGTAGACGCGAATTCTATTCAGCAAGGTTTTCTACAAACCAAATTCTGTCTTCAAGACCGATTTTTTTCGACATATTTTCACCTGATATATAGTTTTGCGATCGCCAAGATCCTATCCACCTTGTTGAAATATATTGCTGGCTTAATGAATATCTATCTCAATAAGTCTGAACATATCCTACCAGAGTTATTGAAAGTTTTTATCATTTATCTTAAGTTAAATTTTGTAAAGTATTTCAAGAAACAAACCGAAAAGGCGGGCGGTGCTTCATTCCAACCCAACTTTTTGTAAGTGGCTTACGATATGCTCACACAATATTCAGAATTATTACTGGTTTCAAAACATACATGGGCAGAAGAAGCTAGACAAAGTAAATTTTTTGTGCATTTATGAAATTTATCCAAACACTAAAAGTAGCTGTAATTCCTGTTTTGACTATGTTGAGCTTGTTGTCTGCATCAAATAAAGTACTAGCTGACTATTTAAATAATCAGGGTTCAGGAGGTGATTACCGTTATGAATTATGGTCTACTGATGATAATAGCCGTTACTATTTGAAAGTCTGGTTATATGAAGCAAGTCCAAATAGTTACCCACGCTACACAGATGGGAGTTTTAACTCTACTAGAGAAGCTTTAATTTATTTTGATTGCAATTATGCTAAGAGAAATTTACCAGAATGCCCCCGATAATAATTTTTAATCCCTCTCAAAGCATCCTGGGAGGGTTAACAATAGGAATTATATTTAATTTTTCACGAATAATTTAGGATTATTATTTATTATATTTTTTCTTTGGTAATATTTTAAATTGAATAATTTATAAATATATATTACTTATATTATGTATGTGGTAAACTTCTAATATTTTGAGTAAATTATAGGCATAAAAGTGAAAGCCTATTTTTCTTCCGATAATTGGGTTGATGGTCAAGATAATTCGTAATTCGTAATATAATTTTAGAATTACGAATTACGAATTACGAATTACGAATTACAAATTACGCTTCGGCGGGTTGATATTCTTGTTGTCTTTCCACAAAAGTCTGGACACGGGTGCGGTAGTTTCTCACAGTCTCATCTACCCATTCGCGATCGTTACTATTTGCATACAAATGCACCAGTGGTTCGCTAGCATCGGGTAAAACTAACAGCCAACTGTCATCGTAGGGTTGACAAATTTTCACTCCATCAATGAGTTCTAGGTTTTGGGCTGGGTGAGTTTCAACTAAATAACGCATCAAAGCACCCTTGGCTGTCCACGGACAACGGACTGTATAAGTTTTGTGAATTACACGGGGCAATTCTGACCGCGCAGCAGCAAGCGATCGCTCCTGTATAGTCAACATCTCAATTATCTTCGCAATACAGAACATGGAATCAAATCCCGGATGCAGTTGCGGGAAAATAAAACCAGTATCTCCACTACCTCCTATCACCACGTTTGGGTTTTTCTGGCAAGCCTCCATTAAAGCTGTAGGGTTGGCTTTAGTGCGAATCACTCTGCCATCGTGGCGGCGGGCTACTTGTTCAATAGCACTGGAAGCATGAACTGGTACTACTACTGTTCCTCTGGGGTTAGCCGTCAGAATCATGTCTACCATCAATGCTGTTAACATTTCCCCACGAATTGGGAAGCCTGATTCATCAACTAAAATTAGCTGTTCTCCATTAGCGGATACTTGCACACCAAAGTTAGCTTTCAATGCCTCCACTACATGACCTAACTGAGTTAACAGTCCTTCGCGGTCAGTGATTGACATCGCCGTTTTATTGACACTGGCATTCAATACTACTGCATCAGCACCAAATTTATCCAACATTTGGGGTAAAACTGCCCCTGATACTGCATAAACATAGTCAATCACCACTTTTGCTCGGCTGTTGCGGAGTGTATGAACGTGCAAAAGTTTCTCAAAAGCAGTGCAGTAGCGATCCATCACTTGGCTGGGATAAGATACATCACCAATTTCATGAATTAGCGCCCGCCGCATATCTTCCTTAAAGTAAGCCCCTTCAATTTTCTTTTCCAGGGCTTTGGTGATATTAATGCCCTTGGCATCCATGAATTCAATCAAAATGTAGTCAGGGCGATCTGGGTGTACGCGCACATGGATACCACCAACTACCGACATTGTGGGTATAACTGTGCGGGCAATGGGGATAGCTGTAGCATCGAGGTTTTGAATATCAATACCTACCGACATCAAACCAGCAATAAGCGATCGCGTCACCATTCGAGACACATTACGCTGATCACGGGAAACCGTTACCTTAGAACCAGGTTTCAAAGTAGAACCGTAAGCAGATCCCAATTTCACGGCGAATTCTGGGGTGATGTCGATATTAGCTAATCCTTGGACACCACGTTGACCGAATAAATTCCGTTGAGCGGTGTTCCCCCAAATTAAGTTAATGTTTAAAACTGCCCCTGACTCAATCTTTTTACTGGGCCAAACCCGCACCCCAGGGCTAATTTGAGCTTCTTCTCCCACCGTAGAAAGCGAACCCACAACAGCAGCTTCTAATACATGGGCACGGCGGTCTACACGAGTGCCACGGGAAATTACACAGGCAGAAAGATGTGCTTCATCGCCAATAAATGCCCCATTCCACACTATGGGACGTTTGAGATTTGCATCAGCGCCAATAGTGACATTATCACCAATTACCGTTCCTGCTTCAATCTGGACTCTTGCCCCGATGCGGCAATTATCACCAATCACTGCTGGGGTTTCAATCACAGCCGTCTGATCGATGTAAGTATTTTGACCTACCCATAGCTCATGAGAAACTTCTTTATAGGCAAAATCGAGATTTACCTTTCGATCTAATGCGTCATACTGAGCCTCACGATAAGCATCTAAGTGACCAACATCACACCAGTAACCTTGAGCGATGTAACCATACATCGGCTCATCTTTTGCTAGTAGTAAAGGGAATAAGTCTTTGGAAAAATCACATTCAATGTTTGCTGGCAGATAATCCAAAACTTCTGGTTCAAGAATGTAAGTGCCAGTATTGACGGTATCAGAAAAAATTTCACTACTAGAGGGTTTTTCTAGAAATCGCCGAATTCGTGCTTCTTCATCAGTAATCACCACTCCAAATTCAATTGGGTTGGGAACCCTGGTCAAAATCAAAGTAGCTTTTGATTTATTTTGTTTGTGAAATGCGATCGCTGCTGTGAGGTCAAAATCTGTTATACTATCACCGCTAATGACTAAAAAAGTTTCATCAAGAAGTTCAGCAATGTTTTTCACACAGCCTGCTGTACCCAAAGGCTGATCTTCTTCAACGGCATAGGTCATCTGGACACCAAAATCGCTGCCATCTTGAAAATAGTCTCGCAAGACATCAGGTAAATAATGCAATGTCGCAATAACTTCTGTGATTTGATGTCGTTTGAGGAGATTGATAATATGTTCGGCAATTGGTCGATTTAGAATCGGCACCATCGGTTTGGGCAAATCGCAAGTTAACGGGCGAAGCCGCGTTCCCGAACCGCCTGCCATCAGCACTGCACGCATAAATCCTCCTTAACTAGTTACAGCTTTAGCTGCTTCAATACCCATGAGATATATTCTGTTCTTCCTTCTTTAGTCTCCTATGGATATTGATATTTGAGGAACTTCCACAAGATGCATCTCGATTAACGTAGTCTCTTACGGAGTTAAAAAATAGCAGGGGTAGAGCAGGTAAGTCTTTGGGGTAAAGTCAAGTGAAGGTTTTTAAGGCAGATAAATATAATATAATCAGCTAAACCAAGCATCAAGCTGGATGCATCGGTGAGAGGTTAGGACAAAGTACCTTTTGTCAATCAGTTAAAATACTCAAAACATTTAAATAAGAATGATAATCGCATTGAGGGTAGGGGGAGGAGG
>NZ_JACJQM010000280.1:0-4465 GCF_014696655.1 Nostoc sp. FACHB-888
GAAGCAGGTGTAAAAAATATTTCTCAGATGACCGTCCAAGATGCCGAACAGACCTTAAAGATTCTGGCGGATAGTGAAGCATCCCCGCAATTCATTAAAAGCTTATTGGCACAAGCAGTAATTGATGGTGCGTCACCGCAGGTTTTAGAGTATTTTCTAGCAAGCGACATTGACGGCGATGGACGGACTTTGGCGACTGTTATATTTCAGGATGGGACGAATCCATTGCAGCCAGATACACCCCAGCCACCACCCAAGGCACAGGTTTTATCTCCATCTCCAACTGAAGATTTAGATTGGGAAATATAGCATATATTCTCAAACTTTACTAGCAACCTGAGCTTTGATTTTTTCAGTACTCAAGTTGCTAGTTCTTTTTTGAAAGCATATTTAAACTTCTTAAGTTAGATACGAGTTCCATTTTTCAAAAAGCACACTAGTAGTTCGCTTTCGTGACTTGGCAGGGTAAAGGGAAAAGGGGAAAGGTTTTAAATCCTTTACCCCTTACCCCTTCCCCTTTCCCCAGCCCTCACAAGCGCATCTTTGGGTTGACAGACTACTAGGGTGTAATTGAATTATCGATTACACCTGTTCCCTCAACTAACTCAACAACTAAAGAAGGCCATAGTATGACTTTATTAGGTATTAATAGACCTTTAGATACAACCCAAGTAAAACTGTGGGATGAGCGCGATTTGTCTACAAGCTCTCGCCGCCGGGAGCATCTAGAAATTCTCCTGTGCCAGAAAGTACAGATAGGTGAAGACCCTACCTTGTGTGAGAAAGTATTAGATTATCTATATTTGTCGGCATTTCAGCAAAATATCAATCGCATTACTGTCCAAAAGGAAAAAGAAAGGTCAGTATTTGCCTCCCTACAGCAAGTGATTATTACGTCTTTTGCTATTTTAGGGATGTTTGCGTTCCTTGCCGCCGCTTCCAACAAGTCAGTTGTGCGGTCGTCTGGGGTAATCCCTCCAACTATAGAACGGCAAGCCAATTAACCAAACAATTCGCTTTTTCGCCCAGGCAGACAATGGAAGATCAACTGAAAGTAATGTGGGCTGAAGTAGTCAGAGAATGCTCGGCATTCAATTCACTGCACATATTAATCATTACAGCCTTTGCCATTTTAGGAATGATTGCCTTTTTTTAACGGGGCGTTTCGCTCTGTCAAACCATCGGCAGCTGCTAACCCACCTACTACCCAACAGCGTTAATCCAAATGGTCAGGCAGCGTCAGAAATTCAACGCAAAAAGCTGAAAGCACTGTTTGATAATGCTTTCAGCTTATATTACCACTCGCTCTGCTTAGGGTGAGCTTAATATGCTGTGTCCTTGTCGAAAGGCAAACTGTCAACATCTTCAAAGTTACGCAGGTCTTGCTCCATCTGTTGCCGACGTTGGACGTATGTTCTGCTATCTTCCATCCTTCCCCTCATCTGCCATGCACCAAAATTAATACCCTGTTCTGCGTGTTTAGCAGATACTTTGTTGTAATCATCAATTTCTATTTTCTTGCGTCGTTCCATTTCTTCTAGCCACCCAAGGCTTGTACCCTTTTTAAGCTCAGATTCAAAGTACTCCTGTTTAAGAGAACCGTCAGGGTTGAACTGTATTTTCTCTGTTGGGGTGAAGAAATCGTATGCCGTGTAGACTGGCCTTAGTTCTGGGTCAGTTTCATCTAGATGTTCTAACTCAAGATACCTATTCTTCAAGATTTGAGCATGTTTATCGATCATTTCAGGACGCATATTATCAGCAATTAACTGCTGAAGATACTCTGGTTTTAAAGAACCATCTCCACAGACTTTTTCTTGGTTCATATTTAACCAACGTTTTAATCTTGACATATTTACCCCCCAAGAATTTTTCCAAATTTAAATAAATGTATGGCTCTAGAATTCAAACACTTTGATACAAGGTTAAATCAATGGATTCATGATGACGGAGACAAAAAAAATCCTGATTCAATTTTAACTGAGAAAATAGACAATACTCTATTAGAATCATACTTTCCAAATAAAGATTTTTCTTTTGGACATATTGATGAATATAGTAAACCAGAAGATTTACAAAATCACCCAGAGGGACATATTCTTTTATTATCTTCTAAAACCAGGCTTCTGTATGGTTCTCCAGAATGCTTAGAAGTAATTGAGAAATTATGCCCTGATAGAAAAGATAGAGGTGCTTACGGTTCAATTTTTTTAGGTGCTTGTAAAAATTCAATTAATGAACGGTTAAACATCTTAGTCGTAGATGATAATACGGGGGAAAATGGAGGCTTTCTTAAAGACCAAGATGCCTTTAAATTAGTGGGAGACTGTTATGGACAGATTTCAAATGAAGCTTATGTAAAATTAACTAAAACAAAAGAATATGAAGATAAAAGTTATCGAGTGATTCAGCATCGCTTTGGTTGGAGAGAAGGCGATGGAGAAGATACTAAATACCGTTTTGGTAAAGGAACTCTACGACCATTTAAACTAGAAGAGTTGTCTTGGCAAGAGAATACACCCAAAATCGACTTAATCATTCCCATATCCAGTTTTAAAGGTACAGACAAAGATAATCCCAATGGTGCTAGTAAACCCCAAATTCAACCAGGGCTATATCAACAAAAAGTCTGGTTAGGTGAGAAGTCTCAGTCAGAACGGGGACAGACAGCTATATCCCAACTGTTGGCATCATTTCCCCAAGGGATCAAAGATTTCGCTGAGGAGCTAGAGGCACAGGCTCAAAAGCTAGCCGAAAATCAGTACGACCCAAGGATTGTTGCACAACTTTACTGTGAGAGATACGAAAAACGTAAGGCTTTCACCGAGCCACAAAAAGCATCTTTAGAAAAACAAATTACTCCTGCATCTGCTGATGGCTCATTAGCTAAACAATTAGAACTAGTGACATCGAATGATGCTAATGGAGAATATGAGGCAATCGATGAAAATAATGAATTCCCAAAAGATGATTTGTTAATGTATAAACTCATAAAGGCTGATTTAGTTGGGGGACATAATCAGCTTTTAGAAACTGAAAAAGTCAAACAAGAACTGAGTAAATTTGTCCAAAGTGAGTGGAAAGATATAGCACTTGGGAGAACTTTAACATTTGATCGAGGAATGATTATCCCATCCAAAGAACTAAAAAATGGTGAAATCTGTGTCTCTTGGATGGATGAAAAGGAAAAAGTATTAAACTTTCGTTCTCCCTTTCTCAACTCTAATGGTTTGTGTGTATCTACCAATAAACATGTTTTAGACCGTTTAGCTCCAGACGGTGAACCATTGCAAGGAATAATTGTAGTCAACGATGAAGACCACAAACGTATACTTGCTAGGATTGAGGCGCTAGAAACTCAAGGCATTGAACACAACGAAGTCAATCCTCTCGAAACCGAATCAGAACGCCAGGCACGAGACTACGATGGTGACTGCATTGGTGTAGCAAAAGCCAGCTTGTATCCCAATCTGACAGCAGAGGCAAAGCGAAGAAATCTTCCCCAAAACGCCTATTTGCCCACGGTTAAGCTTAAAAAACAATCATTTTATTTGGAAGATGGAACCCAGCCCCCTTTTGAAAAAATCGCTATTCACATGAGTGATAGCATCAGCGTGGGCATAATCAACAATCAAGTTACTGCACTGGAAGCATTAGAATCGGAAATTGAGGTACTTAAAACTTATGGGACTATCGAACAACAATCAACTTATTTAGACAAAGTTTCTAGTCATTATAAGGCCCTATTTGAGCAAGAACACCAGAAAGAGCCAAAGTTAATCCGAGAAGAATATAAATCTTATATGCAAGGGTTTGTTGAATTTGCTTTGGGTCAAAGAACTCCAGAGATTATTCAGCAGGCGATGGATGTTAACCGCCTGATGTACCGAGAAATGATTTGTGAGGGATGTTATCAAAACCAAATAGCGGTTGATTTATTCAAAAGCGCTAAAAAACCTGAGATGAATTTAATCAGGGAGAACAGCCGCTATTTGTATCGTGATGTTAATTATATTAAAGATAAGAAATCTTCGTCAGTTTATTTAAGCACGGGGATAACACCAAACGGCTACTCACCAGTAGAATTATTAATTAGCCAAACCAATAAATATTTTCAAGAATCACAGTTAGAATCACGTCCCATCGTCCAGTTTAAAGATTTGTTCAAAGGAGTAGAATTTACACCACAACAAAGATTTGCAGCGATCGCCGCCAAGTACGAGTTTGATCTGAAGTTCAACGCTGCGGTTCGTGCCTCAAGGCGGCGAGAAACAGAGTCTGGCCCTAGCGCAATTATTCAAACGGATTCAGGAACGCAACTTGAAATTACCAACCTCACCCGCTACGGGCATCCCCTAATCTGGAAAGCCCAGACACTTAATATTCGCCTAGATGAGATTAAATTCACAAACAGTGAACGCCCCCATAAATTATTAGCAGTTGCACAGATAGATGGCGAGGTTGG
>NZ_JACJQM010000281.1:0-4461 GCF_014696655.1 Nostoc sp. FACHB-888
AAGAAGATAGTCTTTAATCTTATTTTGATGAGAGCGCAAAATAGAGAGAGCAAGATGTTCAGTTTTGCGAATTGTTTCTCGACTTAGGTTCAGCCGTTTTGCAACTTGACTCAAGGTTAGCTGCTGATTATCTGACAATCCGAAACGTAAAGTCAATATTTCTCGTTGCCTTGGCTTAAGCAATGCCAGCAACTTGCTCAAGTCTTGCTGTAGAGACTCAAGAGTTATTTGCTCATCTAGAAAAATGCCATCCATCGGCAAAATATCGGCTAGTTCAGTTTCACCCTCATCTCCCACTCGCATTTCGAGTGAGACTGGAGACTTAGAAACCTGAAGGTAATCTCTTATTTGGCTTGGCGACAGATTTAAGGATTCGGCAATTTCTGTTACAACCGGAGGACGACCCAACGATTGAGACAACTGCTGCTGTATTTTCCTGATTTTATTTAACTTTTCATTGATATGAATTGGCAGACGTATAGTGCGAGACTTATCTGCTACAGCCCGTGCTATTGACTGGGTAATCCACCAGTAAGCATAGGTTGATAGTTTGTAGCCTTTGTTAGGATCAAACTTTTCGATTCCTCGTTGCAGTCCCAGTGCCCCTTCTTGCAGCAAGTCGAGAAAATCTAACTTGTGGTTCTGGTATTTTTTGGCAACAGAAACCACTAGCCGCAGGTTAGCTGTCACCATCTTCTGTTTGGCTTTTTGGCCTTGTTGAATGACTGATTGTAGTTCAGCTGCGTCTTGCCCAAGCGAGGTAGCTAATTCCAAGTCAGTTGGTTGTCGGTTGAGTTGAACTGCGATCGCTTGCCGTTGCTGTTCAACCGCCATCATCTCCTGCACAAGTCTAGCCAATGTAATTTCTTGGTCAGGAGTCAGCAGAGGATAGCGACCGATTTCTTTTAGGTAGGAGCGAACTGAGTCGGTAGTTGGACTGGTCATTATTAGTCAATGATGAATGGAGTTCCAATAAAAAGGATATAGGCTAAAAATAAATATTCAGATATTCAAATATTCACGTTAATTAAATATTCAAGTACAAGCTAGGAAATAAATATTCAAATATTCAAATATGTAACTATACTCCCATAGTGAATATTCAAATATTCAGATATTCAGCAGATAAGTAGCCTTGATATTAACTGGCTGTCTTAGCATTAGCGTGCCAAGGCGATACTTGTTAAAATTTTTGTAATCTAGTTTGATAGTCAGTTTTTTAAGGTCAACTTCCCATATTTCTAAATTGCTTGAGAGCTTCGGCGGTTCCGACTACATTGGAAAGCTTAAAAAAGCTCTGAAATAATTCCTCGGCAAATTCTGAACGATCAAGATTATCTCCAGCTTCACTTAGGTCTAACAATTCTCTGTCTAATCTCTTGCTAGTTTTTACAGGGAGGTGAAATATTGCTTGCATATAATCTGGATTATTTCGCTTTGATACTTTACCTCGTTTGTTTACTTTAGTTTTTACTTCGGCTTCTACTAGTACTGGAATGTCTCTTAATACAGAAGAAGTTGGATCTATTTCTACTATGGCACTTTCATTACTAACAGAGTTCTGCTCTATAGCTTGACTCTCCTGGTATTCATTTAATGGAATAACTATATCTGCTTTCTTTTCCTGACAAGCATTATCGTTCTTATCAACTTCCTGGTTTTGTTCAGTAATAGCATCTAAGTTTTTCTCTTCTATGTTAGAAAACTTTTCCTCAGTAGAAGTTTTTTTCTGGTCAGAATCCTCAACTTGTAACTCTGCATTTGAAGGTGCAGCATTTTTAAGTCTTAAGATTTCGCTGAATCTAGAAGCTCGGCCAGTGGGCTCAGTTTTGCTAGTTCCATCCAGTCCCGCCATGCTATTTTTCCTCCTTTAACTTTATAAATAGGCTGTCCAAGTGCAGCAGCATCTTTGTAAGCCTTCAGCAGTCTAATTCCCCGATCTAGTACGGGAAACCCATTTTCTTTTAGTGCATGAAATGCATCCAACCCATCTTTTTGAGGAGGGGGGGGGATCATAGTTAATAAAACACGGTAATTAGCTTGGTTCGACAAGCTTTGGGTCATTAAGGCTAAAGCATCCATAGACAGTGAATCTGGTGTGCTTGGCAGAATTAATAAATCGCATCCATCTGCAAGTTCTTGCAGTTCAGATTCAAGAGGACGTGCTGGAGTGTCTATAACTACAAAGTCGAATTTACTCTGACCCATCAATTTAGGAGCAGCATTCTCGCTGCACACCTTGAAAGGTAATTTTCCTAACCTAGCCCATGTGCTAGCAGATCGGTTTGGATCTGAATCAATTAACAAAGTTTCCCCTAAGTGTGAAAACAAGCAGGCTAGGCAAATTGAGGTAGTTGTTTTCCCTACCCCTCCTTTGTAGGAGGAGAGGGTAATGATTTTCATAATATTAGTTAAATATTTGAATATTCAAATATTTAACACCTAAATAGTGGAATAGTCAATTAAATACTCAACTATGTAAATATTCAAATATTTATAAGCAGAGATACCTCCCTCTGATACCAAAAGCAAGATAGTTTCAAAAGCTTATCTAGCAAGCTTTGCTTTTTGGTGTCTGTTGGATAACAAGCGGTGTGCAATGCAGCACAGTACTTTTTTGGTGAAGATCGCGGCTGTTGCTCTTGTGTCAGGTATGTTGTGTGTATTTACCCCTATTTAAGGTAAAGTTAACCAGGTATTCAAATAGCTAAATATTTAGCTATTTGAATATTTGCGTTCCAAAATCATGAATATTTAGCTATTCAAATACTCGTCTCCTAAAATCATGAATATTGAGCTATTCAAATATTCAGATACTTAATTAACCAATCAAAAGTAGCACTTTTGTTGCATCAGAAAAAACTTTAAAAATCGCATGGAGGCTATATAGGGGCTATATGGGGGCTTTTTGTACCCCAAAGATAATTCAGAATTATTGTGAAAATATAACTTCCATGTGGGGTACATATGGGGGCTTTTTGGGGGCTTTTTGACCACTTCACATTTTATACCCCACTTAGCCCCCAAGGGCTGATGATAAACTGTTGACGCTGGAGAAAGAATAGGCAGAGGAGCAAAGGAGCAAGAGGGCTTTAAAAATTTATCAAGTCTTAAGACCTATATATACCCGTAGCAATAGCGTTATGAGTTCTGTTGCCGCAGCATGAATAAAAGCTGCAATTGTTGTGTAATCTCTTTGAGCAAGCGTAAATCTTTTTGAGTAACCGCTTTTTGATATTCAGCAAAGAGTGCTTCGTATTGCTTATCAAAAATCAAATTGGCTGACTCAGAAGAATCTTTTGCTTGCTGGTGTCTATTTTTTTCGAGCCATAGGTCGGACATTTTCTTGAAATTTTCCTAGCTAAAATTTTCTTCACTCATAGTCAAAAAGTTCATTCGTCCTCTTCATCCTCTTCATCTTCCTCCTCATAATCTGCGTAATCTGCATAGTCTTGACCATGTTGTTCGTACCAGAGGCGTTCCTCTTCTTGAGCCGCCTCTCGCTGTATTCTTTTCCTTTCGGCAATTTCTGCCTCTATTGCTTCTTGCTCTAACTTTGCCTTTTCAAACTTTTCTCGCTCCAGCCTTTCTCGCTCTTGGGTTTCTTGGTCTACCCTCTCCTTCTCAATTCTGATTAATCGCTGCTCGATTCGCCAACAGTAAAAATCCAAAGCTTTGCCTGTCGCGGCTCCGGTAACTGCACCACCCACTAGAAAAATGAGTCCAGTTTTCCAGCCTTGGATAGGGCCACCGCTCCACTGCAAACTTTTTTGATTAAACCATACCAGCACAGAGAAGACAAAAATTCCAACTACTGTATTTATGAGCGCAAAAATTCTTGGTGTCATCTCAGTCTGTCGCAGTATTAGCCACTGTCCTAGCCAAATTATTGCACCAAAAATCACCGCAGCGATCGCACTCATGACAACATGATCTGGATATTTGAACGGATCTAGTGTCATATTAATGATCAGTGGCACAAATATCAGCGCACAGAGCAAGAAGCCAATGAATAAGCCAGCAACACTTATCAGGCTCCAGTAGCGACCGAGATAACCCAGGCGAAATTCCAAGATCCATTCTTGTACTGGAAGCATCGTGACGTAAAATGCCATTGCTGCACTGACGTAATCGAGCATTGGGCTAAGTTAACTGTATATTTAGCGTATTTAGCATCACTGTGCCAAAACGGATAAGGCAAGATATTAATAATCTAAGACGAATTGAAGCGATTATGACTGAAAGGTTTCTTACTCACCACGATCACCTGGGCATGGGGAGTTATAACATCCCACTCTGTACAAGGATTCGCCTTTTCACTGGTTATCACGTATCAGAATATTGACGTAATTGTTTATATCCCATCTTCCGCACTTCAAAAAGTATTATAAATAATACAAAAATAGTTACTAAGAATATTCATACTATTAAGTATTAATACTGGTAATAGTTATTGGCTGG
>NZ_JACJQM010000282.1:0-4449 GCF_014696655.1 Nostoc sp. FACHB-888
ACTGTTACTAATTTCAGCAATGTTCTCTGAGTACACCGTCACCTTTTAGTACATAACTACTATAAAAATGCGATCGCCCTGTGCCAGTTGCGTAAGTCCTGAATTGGTAAAAGCGCAGGAGCCGTACTGTCAAGCAACGCTTTCACACAGACAAAAACACATTGTCGAATTTACAAGGGAGGAACCTCTCATGACTTACATTACCGTTGGTCAAGAAAACTCTGCAAACATTGATCTCTACTACGAAGATCTGGGGACAGGTCAACCGATTGTACTGATTCATGGATTTCCCCTCAACGGTCATTCCTGGGAAAAGCAGGTCTTAGTGCTGCTAAATGCAGGATATCGGGTGATTACCTACGATCGCCGAGGCTTTGGTGCTTCTAGTCAACCCTCATTTGGCTATGACTACGACACGTTCGCAGCCGATCTCAACGCCCTTATGACCAAGCTTGACTTGCATGATGCTGTGCTGGTCGGCTTCTCAATGGGAACAGGCGAAGTCACGCGCTATCTTGGCAAGTATGGCTCAGAGCGGGTGCAGAAAGCGGTGCTGATGGCTCCAGTGCCGCCCTTCTTGCTGAAGACCGATGATAATCCCGAAGGCGTTGACCAAAGCGTTTTCGATGGCATTATGAAAGCGATTGTTGAAGACCGTCCAGCCTACTTTTCTGCATTCTTCAAAGAGTTCTTCAACGTCGATATCTTGCTGGGCGATCGTATCAGTAATGAAGCAATTCAGGCAAGTTGGAATGTGGCAGCAGGGGCTTCTGCGAAAGGGACTTTGAACTGTGTTCCATCCTGGCTGACTGATTTTCGCGATGATTTGCCCCGCATTGATGTACCAACCCTGATCGTTCATGGCGATGCCGATCGCATTTTGCCGCTTGAGTCCACCGCAGCAAGACTCCCGAAGCTGATTAAAAACGGTCAACTTGTTGTCATCCCTGGCGGACCGCACGCCATCAATTGGACTCATGCTGATCAGGTCAATCCCTTGTTATTGGACTTTCTTCAGGGGTAATTATCTATCGAGTTCTTTATCGCTGAAAGGGTTCTAATATGTTTTCTAGACTGATGATAGCGGTTGCAACCACAGTGCTAATGATTGTGACCTCTTGTAGCTTTCCAACGATAGCACCAGGCAAAAGTGCGATTGCTCAAGTGCCAGGTGTCTATCCATTCAAGTTAGGTGATTTCAAAATTACAGTCCTGAGCGACGGCACACTCCCCCAAGATTTACATACGCTGCTGCCGAATACGAACCCAACAGAAACCGATCGCCTGCTTCAGAAAAACTTTCTGACTAATCCTGTCGAGACATCGATTAATGCTTTCCTGATCGACACTGGAGAGCAACAAGTACTCGTGGACACGGGAGCCGGAACCTTTTTTGGTTCAAAACTGGGTGGCAAGCTTCAAACATCGTTAAAAGCAGCAGGCTACACACCTAACGAAATTGATGCAGTTCTTCTGACTCATATTCATACCGATCATAGTGGGGGGCTGGTCGAACAGGGGAAACGGGTGTTTCCTGCTGCCACGCTCTATGTCGGCAAGCCAGATGTCGATTTCTGGTTTGATCGAGCGAATGCCACGCGATTCAACGTTGCTGAAAAGTACTTTGACGAAGCCGCGAAAACTGTCAAACCTTATTTAGATGCGGGCAAGGTGAAATCGTTTTCTGGCAAGACAGCTTTGCTACCGGGAATCACCGCGCATCCCACACCCGGACACACTCCTGGTCATAGCTGCTATGTGGCGGCAAGCAAGGGCGAGAGCATCGAGTTTTGGGGCGATATTGTTCACTTTGCTTCGGTGCAATTTCCCAAGCCAGAAATTACAGTTGCTTATGATGTCGATGCCAATGCTGCTGCGGCACAACGCAAAAAACAGTTTGCGAGAGCGGAAGCATCCCGAATTTTGATAGCAGGCGCACATTTGCCCTTTCCCGGCGTTGGACACCTTCGGGCAGCAGATCGAGGTTATGCCTGGGTGCCAGTGGATTACCGCTGGCGTGATCCCTAAAGGATTCATAGCAATCATTTTAGCAACTTGATGATAGTTGCGATTACACCACAACTATTCAAGCAAACTTCAAGCTGATGATAGTTGCGATCGCACCACAACCATTCGAGCAAACTTCAAGCCACAAATTGTAGGGTGGGCACTGCCCACAAAGCTTTGATGTGAAGGGTTTTACAAAATGGTGGGCATCGCCCACCCTACTAGCTCGCCATCTACCATAAGAATCTGGAAGAAATCAAGCATTGGAACTCACTACACTTCAGATCAATCATTTTAGACGTAAGGAGGCTGATATGGAGTACATGCAAGCTGCGGTACTGACCGCTTTTGGTAGCACTGAGGTATTTGAATTTCAAACCATACCGAAGCCAGTTCCAAAAGCGACCCAAGTTCTGGTGAAAGTATACGCGACATCGATCAATCCCATTGATTATCAAACTCGTCGGGGTGACTACAAAGATTTAATTCGTCTCCCTGCAATTATCGCAGTGGACGTTTCGGGTGTGATTGAAGCTATTGGAGAGGCAGTCACCCATTTCCAGGTCGGAGATGAAGTTTACTAAGCTGTTAAGCATTTAATTTGCACATTGAGATCGCAGGGGGCAGGGAGCAAGGGAGAGGGGTTTGCAGCTTTTACTACCATGAAAATGGTGCAATTTAAATGACGATTAGCTTACTCACCCCAGGTTTTTGGCGAGTTTAGTAGTTATGCTCAATACTACGTTGCAGAGGAAAGCATTGTTGCAGTTAAGCCCATTAATTTGACCCATGTTGAGGCAGCTTCCTTACCGTTGGCAGGAGGAACCGCCTGGGATTGCCTTATAACCAGAGGAAATTTACAAGTCGGTGAGACGGTTCTAATTTATGCTGGAGCAGGTGGAGTTGGTTCGATCGCAATTCAACTAGCGAAAGCAATGGGTGGCTAGGAGTGCCAGTGTAGACTTTCTCCAGTAGACTAACGACGACGGGCGGCGGTACTTCTGCCCCCCAAGGCGGTGAGATGTACCAAGAAGTTTCGAGTGAATTGATTAGATTAGTCATAATGCACCTTCTGACTGAAAAGTAGACTGTACAGATAATCAATGCGTTTCCAAGCAACGGCAGCTTGCCGAGGTGAACAACTCAACCCGTAAGCCCGACGAGCATCATAGTTGCCTTTAATCCCTTTAGACACTCCTACAGAAACCCCATGAGCCACTGTAAGAATTCCGGGTTGATAGCTTCTGATTTCGACAGACTGCCGTATTTCCGTAATGTGGTTTCTAATTTGGTTTGCCCAGGGGGTCTTGACGACTGTGTTGAATAAGCCATTGGGGTAGGCAATAACAAAAATTCGCTTTCTTTGGTGTGGCAAACCGACTTCAATAGCAGAGATACACTCCCATTCGCCCATGTACCCGATTGAATCAAGGTCGTGTATGATTTGGGCAAGTCCGCGATGGAGTAGACCTGTGGGATTTTCGATGAGTGTGAGCGCTGGCTGACACTGTTTGATAATCCTGAATTGTTCTGCCCAGAGTGCGGATCTGGGGTCATCAAGTCCTTGCCGATTACCTGCGTTGCTTGTGCCGAAGCAGGGAAAACCCCCACAGACGATATCGAACTGTAAGGGGTGACAGTGGTAGGTGGTGATGTCTGAATGGACTGGGATTTGGGGCTGCTCATAGCGAAGTTGTGATTGGGAATAACAAGAAATTTCGACAAACTGTTTAACTTGAAATTTATGGGATAGACCCGCCGCCGCAATACCGTAATGGCAGAGTCCGCCGATGCAAGAGTTCTAGGGAAAGGACAGAGATCATGCAACTGCCTCCAAGTGTTGGGAGTGTAAATCAATCTGGGCATTAAACAACCCTTGCTTGTCATTTTTCAGACTCATTGGGATAAGGGAGTCCCAAGGCTAATGCAGGCTGATGGCTTTGATAATTTTTAAAACCCTCGACCACGAGAGAGATTCTTAAATCTGGTAAACTGATGGTCAAACAAAAGCTTGACCGTACCAGTAGGGCCATTACGTTGCTTCCGCACAATTAACTCAGAAATGCCACGATCTGGGGTATCAAGGTTGTACATTTCTTCGCGGTAGAGCATGATCACAACATCGCTGTCTTGCTCAACAGCACCACTAGAGCGCAAATCGCTGAGGATGGGGCGTTTATCGTTGCGGTGTTCAACTTCACGGCTTAACTGGGATAGAGCCAGAACTGGAACATCCATATCTTTGGCGAGTTTCTTTAGCCCCCGGCTGATTTCGGCAACACGTTCAGTCATGTTAGCTCTAGAATCAGCAGCTTGAGCCATTAGTTGCAGATAATCGACAATCACAAGCCCAACACCACCGTAATGGGATGAAATTCGGCGGACTTGGCTACGGATTTCATTAAGAGAAGGGCAAGATTCGTCGTTGATGAAAATCTGTTG
>NZ_JACJQM010000283.1:0-4421 GCF_014696655.1 Nostoc sp. FACHB-888
GAATTAATCCTCAAGGATATCGGGAGCCGAATGAGGTGAAAGTCTCACGTTCGGATCTAACTGAGAGGTGCGAAGCGTAATAGCTCCCATCGACTCAACCCGACCCACAAGACGTTTGAGGAATATTGCCGTTCTCGGTTTGCGTATACTCACCGCCATGTAAATTATTTAATAGCTGCTTCAAATGTAGTTGACAACATAATAATGGGAACCAATGGTTCCCAAAATGAGATACCGGATGAAATGGGAACCATTGGTTCCCAAAACGAGATATCGGATGAAATGGGAACCAATGGTTCCCAAATTTTGCCTACAAGCGAACGCCAAGTTCGACCACTGACTAACCCTGTTTTGTCACTCTCGGAAAACAATAATCGAAGCAAGATTCTGAAACTTTGATTGAGTCAAGCTTTGAGCCTTTATTTTCTAATAGGAACTGAAATTTATAGTTAAAACCTGGAGATTAAAGCTCTGAAAGGGTTTCAGTGATTGGGTTCTCCCAAAGTGATAAAAGAGGGCTAAGCTAGAACCATCGCAACAGCAAGAAGTATGGCGGCAAGCGGTGGAGCAGGCAGGGGGAAAAGTGCCGCCAGCCAGAATTGTCAAAGATGTGGTGCAGCGCATCATGGAAAGGACGAGAGGTTTTTGGAGTCGTTGGGGAAGCTGAGGCGATCTTATTTGACGGACTTGGAAGATAAGGTGTTGAGTTTGTTGGCGTTAGAAACTGGCGGCTGATGCGAGAATTAGCAGCAGGCGTAGCATCACTACGACTTTTGGAGTGAGGGCGATCGCACCCTCAAGTCATTAAAGTATACCCCCAAGCGGTTATTGAAGCGCGTTCAGCAGATGGAGCAAGAGAGAGTGGGGGTTAGGGAGATTCTGAGGGGCGCTGGGGGTGAGGGAATAATGAAAAAGATTAAAATTGTTATGTTTAATGTTTATTTACCTAAAATATGGATTCACCAGAAGAGTATCTTAGAGCTACAAAAAGTGCAGTTTTAAAGCTTTTTGATGGGATCAATTCATATAATGAAATTTTTCTTAAAAAACCAATACTAATTTTCAACTTCAGCAGTAATTTAACTGATTCAGCAGCAATATTAGAAGCTCGAAAGCAAGCTTATGATAATTGGTTACTGGAAAATGAAAGAGCAATAAAGTTATCACTTCAGGCTCAAAAAGAGTATTTTGCAGAAAGCTTTGCAATTGCAGCACTCTGTGGTTCTTTGCTGCAAATAGCCTCAATGGGAATCCAACTATTTTCTACAAATGAAGAAATAGCTGAAGATTTGCCAGAAATACTACGTTCAGTTATAAAGCCTAAAAGTAAAGTCGCTAGGTTTTGTACTGGTCGTAGAGTTCGTAATGTGCCCATAGGATTAATAATTTATGCTGGTCGTAATCAGTTTAATCATATAGATGAGGAAAAGCTTAGTGGAGTAAACACGACCATCTTCAATCTTATTGCAAGCTATTATGATGAGCAAGACCAATTTTTTAGGGATTTAGCATTTGATATTGAAAGTAGATTAATTATCAATTTTTCAACTAACATTTTAGGTTTAATTGGTTGGAAAAGCTATGAGTGCTATGATTCAGATATGCGTTCGCTACTTATTGGCACTAGCGGCTAAATCTTAACCGCTCCGAACTCAGAGGTATGGGTGGGTGCTGGTGCATCGTTAGCCATGTCGGTGAGTTCAGTTGGTGCGATTCGTTGATTAGTGAATCCCGGTAATCAGTCCGTAAATAACTAATCCAGCCCGTCAGCAGATTACTGAAAGTATGGCTGAACTCTCGGTTTGATGTAGGTGAAAGCCCTACCATTCAGACTCAGAATTGACTCCTTATCTGCCCACACCGAACAAGCTCGGTTCTTGTAGAGTGAAGCTGGGAACAGGGCGCAATCAGACAACCGTTGCGGGGTGACACTGGCGCTAATAGGGAGTTCCTACGGTGAAATCGGGTCTAGAAAAGCAACTTAACTCAGAGCAGGGCGTAACACAAAATCCCTGACTTCACTGGAGAATTAATTCCCGCCGCATCTTCAACTGAATAACGGCAAGAGTCAAGGGAATCCAGTAGTTGAAGTGACCACGCCTAACGGAACTATCAATCTCTCCGAGGGAACGAATAAAAACGGATTGTGGGTCAAGGGGCAGTCGAACCCCGAGTAGCCCAGACGAGCGGAGGAATCCCCACAATTCGGGTAGGACAGACCGTAATTGGTCTGAGGTGTTCAGAATACACTAACTAGAGAAGAGAAAATGATTAGACACAGTTATAAAACTAGTGAATCTTGGAGAGCTTTACCGTGGAAGAAATTCCGCCGAAATCTTTTCCGCCTTCAAAAACGCGTGTATAAAGCGGTTCAAGTTGGAGACAAGCGGAAAGCGCGGTTCCTCCAAAAGCTTATTCTAAAATCCACCTCGGCTCGATTTCTTGCAATAAGACAAGTATCACAAGCTTTATGCTGGTAAAAAGACGGCTGGCATCGATGGTAAGAAATCCCTCACATTTGAAGAACGCTTCAATTTAGAAGAACTACTCAAAGTGAATAGTGGAAATTGGAAACATCAAGGCTTACGGGAAATCCCCATCCCCAAAAAGGACGGGACAACCAGAATGCTTAAAATACCAACCATCTCGGATAGAGCTTGGCAATGCCTAGCAAAATACGCACTAGAACCAGCACACGAAGCCACTTTCCACGCTAGGAGTTACGGGTTTAGAACTGGGCATTCTGCCCATGATGCACAAAGATACATCTTTAACAACCTAAACTCTAGATGCAACGGAATAGAAAAATGGGTAATCGAACTCGATATCGAAAAATGCTTCGACAGGATTAATCACTCAGCAATAATGAACGAACTCATTGCTCCCAAAGGCTTAAAACTCGGTATATTCCGATGCCTCAAGGCAGGAGTTAATCCAGAATTCCCCGAACAGGGAACACCTCAAGGGGGAGTAGTTAGTCCACTATTAGCGAACATCGCACTCAACGGGATTGAAAGTATTCACCGATCCAGAGCCAACGGGCAAATCACTGAGCCATCAGTCCGATACGCGGACGATATGGTAATTATACTAAAACCCAAAGATAACGCGATAGAGATACTTGAAAGAATCAGCGAGTTTCTCCGCAAACGCGGAATGCAAGTAAGCCAAAAGAAGACCAAAATCACCGCCGCGACAGATGGGTTTGATTTCCTCGGCTGGCACTTTAAAGTCCAGAAAAACGGAAAGTTTAAAAGCACTCCTTCAGTGGACAACTTCAAAGCTCTCCGTAAGAAAGTAAAACACATCGTTAACAACTCGAATTATGGTTCTATAGTGAAAGCTGAAAAGCTAGCATTAATAGTTAGAGGCTGGAGGAACTACCACAAGTTCTGTAAGATGGACGGGTCAAAGCATTCCCTTTGGTTCCTAAACCATAGAACTTACACGGTATTCAAAAAGGAATCAAAACATACACGCCAATCTAGCGAAAAGCTAGTTAAAAAGGCATTCCCATCAGTTCCTAACTCCGAAAACAAACACGTCATGGTTCAAGGAATAAAATCTCCCTATGACGGAGATACAGCCTACTGGAGCGAACGTAACAGTAAACTTTATGACGGCGAAATCTCTAAAGCTCTTAAGAAGCAAAACCATAAATGTGCATCCTGCGGCTTAAAGTTCATTGATGAGGAAAGGGTTCACCTGCATCACATCGACGGAAATCACGCCAACTGGAAAAGAAATAATCTTGAAGCAATTCATGAGAGTTGCCACGATTACAAACACATGAGCAAAAGCGCAAGCTGAGAACATCGGGAGCCGTGTGCAGTGAAAGTTGCACGCACGGATCTAACAGAGAGGTGCGGGGCATAATAGCCCCCATCGACTCTACCTACAGTCACAATGTGGGATGGCGAATAGACCGTGAGGATCGACCACTTGAAGCCGCTGAATTACCTGGAGTCGGAATGTCAGTAGATGCAGCAGATTAGTGATCGCATTAACAGGCTACGGGAAAATGAGAATTTAGAAGATGCTGCCCGTGCTGTGCTGAAGCATCTGGGGGAACTGAAGCGACTCTATTTGACTGCGGTGGAGGAGAAATTGTTGAATCTTCTGGAGTCTGAATACGAGATAAGATAACCCCTGAACAATTTTGGCAATTTGGCATCTAATGTCTTTGGGTTGCAATTTCAATGGGGATATCAACACAACGGGACAGTGAAGAAGTTGTACGAGGAATAGGGCAAAACTTCCCGCTTCTGGTGTCCCGTGCTATGCCAGTTGTAAAATGAGTGCTGTAGAAACGCTCTACATCCCATCTTCCGCACTTCAAAAAGTATTATAAATAATACAAAAATAGTTACTAAGAATATTCATACTATTAAGTATTAATACTGGTAATAGTTATTGGCTGG
>NZ_JACJQM010000284.1:0-4357 GCF_014696655.1 Nostoc sp. FACHB-888
GTTCTGGTTTTAGTTCTAGGAGTTTAGCTCCCTGCATGGTCATCCCCGATTTGAGGTTGTGGTCAGTCACAGATTGTTGGCTAACTGTCCCCAGGTTGCGGTAGGCGGGTTTCTTATCCTCCCCAATCTCACCATTAATTTGTGCAACTGTTAATAATTTATGGGGGCGTTCACTGTTTGTGAATTTAATCTCATCTAGGCGAATATTAAGTGTCTGGGCTTTCCAGATTAGGGGATGCCCGTAGCGGGTGAGGTTGGTAATTTCGAGTTGCGTTCCTGAATCCGTTTGAACAATTGCGCTAGGGCCAGACTCTGTTTCTCGCCGCCTTGAGACACGAACTGCAGCGTTGAATTTCTGATCAAACTCGTACTTGGCGGCGATCGCTGCCAATTTCTGCTGTGGTGTAAATTCTACTCCTTTGAACAAGTCTTTAAACTGGACTATGGGACGCGATTCTAACTGTGATTCTTGGAAATATTTATTGGTTTGGCTAATTAATAATTCTACTGGTGAGTAGCCCTTTGGCGTTATCCCCGTGCTTAAATAAACTGACGAAGATTTCTTATCTTTAATATAATTAACATCACGATACAAATAGCGGCTGTTCTCCCGGATTTTATCCATTTCAGGTTTTTTAGCACTTTTGAATAAATCAACCGCTATTTGGTTTTGATAACACCCCTCACCTATCATTTCTCGGTACATCAGGCGGTTAACATCCATTGCCTGCTGAATAATATCTGGCGTTCTGTTAGGATTCTCTGCTAGAGCTACAACAGATTGCATGAAGGGTTTGTACTCTGCTCTAATTGGTTTGGGCTTCTCGCCATGTTCCTGTTCAAATAAACTTTGATAATGGCTAGATACTTGCTCTAAATATTCTGCTTTTTGTTCTAAAGTCCCATAAGTGTTTAGTACCTCAATTTCCGATTCTAATGCTTCCAGTGCCGTCACCTGATTGTTGATTATGCCCACGCTGATGCTATCGCTCATGTGAATAGCGATTTTTTCAAATGGAGGCTGGCTTCCATCGGTGGGATCATAAAATGATTGTTTTTTGAGCTTAACCGTGGGCGAATAAGCGTTTTGGGGAAGATTTCTCCGCTCTGCTTCTGCTGTTAAATTGGGATATAAGCTAGCTCTTACTACACCAATGCAGTCACCATCGTAGTCTCGTGCTTGGCGTTCTGATTCGGTTTCTGCTGGATCTATAAAATCAACATTGATTCCTTGTGCTTCTAACTCTGTAATTCTGGCTTGTATGCGCTTGTGGTCTTCGTCATTGACTACAATTATGCCTTGCAGAGATTTACCATCTGGAGCAACACGGTCTTCAACGTATTTATTATTAGAAACACACAAACCATTGGAGTTGAGGAAAGGAGAACGGAAGTTAAGAATTTTTTCTTGCTCATCAAGCCAAGGGACACAAATTTCACCATTTTTGAGTTCCTTGGAAGGAATAATCATTGCTCGGTCAAAAGTAAGCGTTTTCCCTATAGCAATATCTCGCCACTCACTTTGTACAAAACGGCTTAATTCCTGTTTGACCTTCTCAGTTTCTAAAAGCTGCTGATGCCCTAGTAAATCAGCTTTAATGAGTTTGTACATGAACAAGTCATCTTTAGTACTCTCGTCATCTAATTCCTCATCTGTATCTAAATCGTCATTTGTCCCTAAGTTTTTAACATCTGTTTCTTGATTGATAATGTCTGATGTTTTTAATTTATTTTGGCTCAATGATTCTTTACGTTTTCCGTATCTTTCACAATAGTAAGCAGCAACATTTCTCGGATCATCTTGAATAGAGGCTAACCTTTGGGCTTGTACCTCTAGCTCCTCGACAAAATCTTTAAGCCCGTGAGGAAAAGATGCCAATAGTTGGGAGATAGACATCTGACCTTGTTGAGATTGTGCTTTTTCAGCTAACCAAATATTTTGCTGATATAATCCTGGCTTAATCTGCGGTTTAGTAGGCCCTTTGGGTCTATCCTTGTCTGTTCCTTTGAAACTGCTTACGGGAAGAACTATATCGATTTTTGCTTTATTATTTGAATCTGCGTATTTGATTTCGTCTAATCTGTATGGTCGGAGTGTTCCTTTGCCAAAGCGGTATTCAGTAGTATCTTCTCCGTTTCCTTCCCTCCAGCCGAATCGATGCTGAATAACACGGTAGCTTTTATCTTGTTGTGATTCTCTTAAGGTTAGCTTGTCGTAAAGTTGTGTTGAAATCTGCCCATAACAATCACCAACTAATTTATATGCCAAATCATTCGATAATATCCCTCCATTTTCACCCCTGTTATCAGTCGAATCGTCTACTACTAAAATGTTTAATTTTTCGTGAACCGCATTTTTACAAGCCCCAATAAAGATGGAACCATAAGCCCCACGGTCTTTACTATCTGGACAAATTCTTTGAATCGTTTCTAAGCATTCTTTATCTCCATAAAGTAAGCGAGTCTTAGTAGATAGCAATAAAATCTGTCCATTTGGATGATTCTTTAATTCTTCAGCAGTGCTGTATTCATCTGAGTGTCCAAATGAAAATTCTTTATCAGGAAAGTAGAATTCCAGTAAAGTATTATTGAGCTTTTCAGTTAGAATTGATTGAGAGTTCGTTTTGTTATCGTCTGTATAGATCCACTGATTTAAACGAGCATCAAAATGCTTCAATTCCAGAGTCATAAAATTTGATATTTGATGAACATTAATGAAGTTTCTGAGAGGTTTTTATGTCAAGGATTAAGCGTTGGATAAATATGCACAAGAAAGAGTTCCATCCAGATGGCAGCTTGAAAAATGAAGCTCGACAAGAAATGTTATCTGTGGGAATGAGTAACGAGGCAATTGATGATTATGCCTTTAGACTAAAAGCAAGATACGATGAGTGGAAGCATTTGGACGAGATTGATCCAGAGCCGTGGCCAATCTACACAGCCTACGATTTCTTCACTGAACAAGAGAAAAAGGAGTTTAACCCAGATGGTTCTCTCAGACCTGAATATGTAGAATATGCTCAGAAAATTGGCATTAGTGAAAGTGCGCTAGAGCAGCTTGAGTGGCGTAAGAAAATGGAGGTTGATCATTATAATAAAATGTCTGCCTCACACGTAGAACAAGGCATCAACTTTGGTGAATGGTTGATGGAAGGGAGGGTTGGAAACAGCACAACATACGGACAACGTCGGCAGCAGATGGAGCAAGACCTGCGTAACTTTGAGCCGGAAGACAGTTTGCCTTTCGACAAGGACACAGCATTTTAGGTGAGCCAAAGCAGAACGAGTGATAATACAAGCTGAAAGCATTATCAAACACCGCTTTCAGCTTTTTAGTGGCATCCTTTTACATCCGCAATTGCTCCCCTTATACTGAGCGTAGCCGAAGTATTGATACTGGGCGAAAAAGTGAATTGTTTGATTAATTGGCTTGCTGTTCTATAGCTGGAGGGATTACCCCAGACGAGCGCACAACTGACTTGTTGGAAGCGGCGGCAAGGAACGCAAACATTCCTAAAATAGCAAAGGACGTAATAATCACTTGCTGTACGGATGCAAAGACCGACTTTTCTTTCTCCTTTTGGACAGTAATGCGATTCAGATTCTGTTGAAATGCCGAGAAATACAAATAATTCAACACTTGTTTACACAAGGCAGGGTCTTCACCTATTTGGACTTTTTGACACAGGAGAATTTCTAAATGCTCTTTGCGGCGATCGCTTGTAGACAAATCGCGCTCATCCCAGAGTTTTGCCTGGGTTGTATCTAAAGGTCTATTAATACCTAATATAGTCATACTATGGCCTTCTTGAGTTGTTGAGTTAGCTGAGGGAACAGGTGTAATCGATAATTCAACTACACCCTAGTAGTTCGCTTTCGTGACGAAAGCGGGGTAAAGGGCAAGGGGGAAGGGTTTAAATCCTTTTACCTTTCCCCCAGTCTGAAAAAGCGCATTTTTGGGTTGGCAGACTGCTAGTGTGCTTCTTGAAAAGTGGAACTCATACCTAACTTAAGAAGTTTAAATATGCTTTCAAAAAAGAACTAGCTACGTTAGTACTGAAAAAATCGGTACTAGAGTAACTAGTAAAGTTAGCGAGTTTATGCTATATTTCCCATTCCAAATCTGGTTGTAGAGATGGGGATAGAACCTGTGCTTTCGGTGGTGGTTGGAGTGTATCCGGCTCCAACGGGTTCGTCTGATCCTGAAATAATTCTTGTGCTAGAGTCCGCCCATCTGAGTCAATGTCACTACTCAAGAAATACTCCAAAACCTGCGGTGACGCACCATCAATTGCTGCTTGTGCCAATAAGCTTTTAATGAATTGCGGGGATGCCTCACTATCCGCCAGAATCTTTA
>NZ_JACJQM010000285.1:0-4335 GCF_014696655.1 Nostoc sp. FACHB-888
ATTTAATTCAGCAACTAAAACGCCCAGACGTTCATATGTGTTTGGCCTGATTTCAATTACTGCATGGTGGAGCGAAGCTCCGCCCACATTTTGTGCCAGTTCCGTAAGTCCTGTTCACGCAAGACTTCACCAGTCAACAGTGCGTGCATTAGCCGATCCAACGCCATTACTTATTACCATAATACGTTCGCCCTCGTCCCTCTCGCCCGTCGGAGAGGGATAAGTTTTTATTCAATAGAAAGCGGTAGTTTCAAGCAACTTGAATTATCAGAAGATAGTTAATCTGTATTTACCGCGTTCTTGGGGATTGTTGGAAGTAACAACTATATAGTAAGTATCATCTTCGGGCAACCTAGCTCGGTCAATTAAAGCACTGTATACACCATCTTTGTCCTTATCTTTATCTATAGCGATCGTCTTTCCTTGAGAATTTAGCAAGGCTACGTAAGGAGAAAACTCTTCATCAACACTATCTACCCTAATACTTACAAGCTGATTTTTTCTCCCTTGAAAATTGGAAATATTGTAAACGCCGCCATTTTGTTTCAGGGTTGAGCTTTTGGCAGTTAGTTGGCCTGCTTCATCTAAGGTATAGCTAGCTCTGTCATTCCTCAGAGCCAAACTATAACGGCCTATCTCTCCGGGATCTTGGCTAGTAACTGCAATTTTGTAAGTGCCTTTTACAGGTAGTCGCGCAAAAATGAATGCATCATCGCCACCACTGCTTTTGTTCAAAACGCCTTTTTTGACGATGATATTATTATCAGGATCGTGCAGAAACAACAAAGGATTTAAACTCAAGTTATTTGATCTGCGTGTATCATTACTGCCAATCAGCCTAATTTGGACTAATTGATTTTCTCTACCCTCAAACTCATAAAAATGAAAGTATCTACCTTGAGATTTAAAGTCATTTTTACTCAGAATCCCTAATGCGACATCTGCAAAGTTAATAGGCTTGTAAGTAGGTGCCACGGGTTGAGAAACTGGTGGACGGTTGGAACTTTGCTGGCGAACTCTACCTGAGTTAGAACTTTGTTGGCGAACTCTACCTGAGTTAGAACTTTGCTGGCGAACTCTACCTGAGTTAGAACTTTGCTGGCGAACTCTACCTGAATTGGAACTTTGCTGGCGAACTCTCCGTGAGTTGGAACTATTGGATCTTGGCTGTGAATTTTCTGTGTTAGACGAAGTCTGTATTGGTGACTTAACAGATGGTTTGCGTCTTGGAGATACTGATGCTTGAGAAACAGGAATTTGCTCGATTGCTTTTCTTACTGCTTCTGGTTGTCTCTCATCTGGTGATTTAGCAATTATGAAGTGTTGGGAATTTTGAGGTTTTCCCAAAGCACTTATAGGCAGCACATTACTTGTGATCAACAAACTACTACTCAAGCAAGAAATTAAAATGCGATTTAATTTTCGACGATAGTTGTTTTTTTCTACTACTAGCATAATCACGCTCTTAATTTTGCTGATAATGTTGTTTTTAATAGATAGACGAATTTTGAGCCGGAAAATTTCTATTCAACTTTCAACCACTAGTACAATGTGGTAGAAGTTTGCCTACCTTTAACAAGAGGATTTTTCCTAAAGTCTTGTTTGAGGTGGGATCTGAATTGTTGCCAAGCTGTACTAAAACAGTAAATGTCAATTTCGTAAGTATATACTGAGCTACAAGCTTAACTTTCTACTTTTCGGATTTTTGTTGAAATATTTATTTTTATCAAATATGCCCCTACCAGAGTATTTGTATCATTTTTAAAATAAAATAATACTCTTCTATATCTCTTGAGAGAGAAAAATAAAAAACTAACCTTGAATCTTGTTAAAAGCCTTGCTTGATCGGCAAAGCCAAAAAATCCTTGTTTAGAATCAAGTACGGATAAACAAACAAGGTTTTAAATATTTTGTAATGAAAGTAATAAAAGAGGTTAAACTCTTCAAGACCTTATGAGGTAAGGAAATTGGTAATTTGCATCGGATCTCAGTGATCTTGACTAACAACAGAGATTATACAGCATGACTTAAGATGATATATACTCCCCTTGAAATGGGTTCCCAGTATGCTCTGTTGTGTGAATCCCGATTGCCAAAAACCTCTGAATCCTGATACAAACAACTATTGCCACAATTGTAGAGCGGAACTGATACCCCTGCTGGGAGGTCGCTATCGTCCTACTCAGGTATTGTCAGATGAGGGCGGATTTGGTAGAACCTATTTGGCCAAAGATGTACACAAACTGAATGAATCCTGTGTTGTTAAGCAGTTCGCACCAAAAGTTCAGGGAACTGGGCCACTAACGAAGGCCATTGAACTATTTAAACAAGAAGCGAGCCGACTGCAAGAACTCGGAGAACATCCGCAAATTCCAACTTTGTTGGCTTATTTTGAACAAAAGAGCTATCTGTTTTTGGTGCAACAATTTATCGATGGGCATAACTTGCTTAAGGAATGGGAGACGCGAGGAAACTATAACGAAACAGAAATTCGCGAATTATTGCTAGATTTACTGCCCGTGCTGAGGTTTATCCATGTACGGGGAGTGATTCATCGGGATATCAAACCACAAAATATTATTCGCCGTCAAAGTGATGGGCGATTAGTGCTAATTGATTTTGGAGCCTCCAAACATCTGACGGCAACAGTGCAAACTAAAATGGGCACTGTTATTGGCTCACATGGTTACACTCCACTTGAACAGATGCAAGATGGAAAAGCTTACCCAGCCAGTGATTTATTCAGTTTGGGGGCGACTTGTTTTCATCTACTGACTGGGGTTCGCCCATCTCAACTGTGGATTCAGCAGGGCTATAGTTGGGTTGCATCTTGGCGACAATATTTGAGCAGTTCAGGTAAGAAGGGGGTTTCTGTGTCTATAGAGTTGGGTGAAGTTTTGGATAAGCTGTTGCAACTAGACATCCAAAAACGTTACCAATCGGCTGATGAAGTCATCACTGATTTGACACCTCGGCTATCACCATTGTCATCAGTGCCGCCAACTATACTTACCCCAACATTTACAACTACTTCAGCAAACACGGGCCCAGTTTCACCAAAACCAAATAACAACCTCAAAAGTCAACTGCTCTTAGGTTCTAGCATTTTGGTATTGGGATTAGGGGGAGTTTGGTATTTCCAGACTCGCACCCATACAATGAGCGAATATTCTCCAACTATTTCTTCCAAACCGACGATTCAGCCCAAAAAAAGCGTTTCGGAAAATCCTTTTCAGCCCAAACCCCTCAACGGGCATTCCAGCGATGTGAATTCCGTAGCTTTCAGCCCTGATGGCACAACCCTTGGTAGTGCCAGTGATGATAAAACAATCAAGCTATGGAATCTAGCCAGTAGAGAAGAAATCCGCACCTTAGAGGGCCATTCCAATTGGATTTGGACTGTAGGCTTCACTCCTGATAGCAAAACCCTTGTCAGTGGTAGTGCGGACAAAACAATCAAAATGTGGAATGTGGAGACAGGAAAGTTAGTCCGTACCTTGGGGGGACATAGTGACGGAGTTACTTCGGTAGCTTTCAGTCCTGGTGGCAAAATCCTTGCTAGTGGTAGTGCCAGTAAGGATATGAAAATCAAACTGTGGAATGTGGAGACAGGGAAGTTAATCCGCACCTTAGAGGGACATAATAATGGTATTGCATCTGTAGTTTTTAGTCCTGATGGCAAAACTCTTGCTAGTGGTAGCTGGGACAAGACAATTAAATTGTGGAATGTGGAGACAGGAAAGTTAATCCGCACCTTAGAGAATGCTGGGCCAATTCTTTCAGTCGCTTTTGCTCCCGATGGACTTACCCTTGCCAGTGGCAGTGATGACAAGACAATTAAACTGTGGAATCCGGTAACAGGAAACTTAATCCACACCTTAAAGGGACATAATGATAAGGTTAATTCCGTTGCCTTTTTGCGAAACGCGACTTCAAATGGTGTCACCCTTGTCAGTGGTAGTAGTGACAAGAAAATTAAACTGTGGAATCCAGTTACAGGAAAGCAAATCCGCAATTTAGAGACGGGTTCTGGATATATTTATGCCATCGCTATCAGCCCAGATGGAGAAACTATTGCCGGTGGTGGCAGTGGTGAGAACATTCTCAAGGTCTGGCAAACAATTCAATGAAAATCTGTCATGCTCGAAGACGTAATTTTGTATTTTAAAAAAAATTCTATCTTCTAGAATCGAGCTTGTTTTAACGCGATCGCTGACTTCACCAGGACTTACGGAACTGGCACAAAATGTGGGCGGAGCTTCGCTCCACCATGCAGTAATTGAAATCAGGCCAAACACATATGAACGTCTGGGCGTTTTAGTTGCTGAATTAAAT
>NZ_JACJQM010000286.1:0-4323 GCF_014696655.1 Nostoc sp. FACHB-888
GTATCATGACTACTACCAAGATTCATTCAGTTGTCTGTATTCAGTCTCGTGTTTTAGCTGTATTTTACACTCCAGGTAAATGCTAGCAGTTTCGGATTATTAACCCCGATGATACGGTGTTTATTGAGCATCCGATTTACTTTAGTGCTGAAGCAGCAGCAAAAGCTGGACGTGAATGGATTTATCAAAAGCGGTAAAGCGGTTAATTCATTTGGTGGCAATCCAAGCCGGAAAGCACTTTCATCCTACCAGCAGGAGAGTTATCACCCGTAGCGTTTAAAGAGAACTAAATTGTTCAAAGTAATGGCAGTTAACAAACCAATGACCCTGCAAATAATCTGTTGCGTTTTCAGCCCCTGGCAATAGCAGAGCTTACCCATTGTTACTTTTGCAATTCTTATCATTAGTTCTACTTTTTCCGGCAGATTCCACAGGGTTTCCACAGCTATTTCTGCTGTTTTCCACAGTTGTTTTACAAGATAATCAGCTTCTGTTCACTCACTGGGGATTTTGTCATAGCTGTAGTCATCACTTTGCTTTACTGAGTTATTGTTACGTAAGGTAAATAAAACCTGCTTCTAACCCTTATTTTCACGTAACTATTTATTTTTTCTATATTTCCCTTTAACATTTAGCAACATTGACAAACCGAGCCAATCAGCACACAATAAATCGACTAGCCTTTGCCGCCCGTCCATTTTGAACATCAACTGTATAAAAATATTCAGTTGTTAGTGCAGATGGTTTGGCAAGCGAGGAACGGGGTGAAACAGTACAAACACTGCATCACCTCTAGCTTATTGTCTCTGTAATTTGCTCTTTCGGAAGCTTTGATCGGATGAACTCTACCCAAAACATCTTTACTACCCTTCCCGAAACCCTACATCAATCTCTCAACACCTACTTAGAAAAACATCCTGATTGGGATGAACGTCGCCTTATTACCGCAGCTATTTCT
Source organism: Nostoc sp. FACHB-888 (assembly GCF_014696655.1). NCBI lineage: Bacteria > Bacillati > Cyanobacteriota > Cyanophyceae > Nostocales > Nostocaceae > Nostoc > Nostoc sp. FACHB-888. Next base: position 959 of record NZ_JACJQM010000286.1, read on the forward strand.
CTGTTTCTGCTGCAAAATGCTGATGGTGACCGCAGTGTTTCCCAAGTTTATCTCGAAACTCTGTTTCGTCGCGGCTAATGCTATTCCCTAGAACACCGATTCATTAATAAAACGCGAGGTTGAAAAACCGGATTTTTAGGTCATTTCAACCACAGTTTCTTTCTTGTGCCTAAAAGAAACCCGAGTTTTTCGTCATGACTCTGAATACTGAATCGGTGTTCTAGAAGTCATGCTAAATAAAATTCAATTTAAAAAGCCCTAGTAAAAATCCAGGGCTTTGTTTTATATCCGGTTTACTAAATGCCAGCTAAAAAAGTTTGCCAGCGCTTTCCATACACATAATCAACGTTGAATCACTTTGAGCTACTACTGCTGTTAAAATTTTGTCGATTCAGCAGCTTTTTTAATAATGCGCTGGTAACTGTAGTATCAATACTTGTCGGATTTTGGAGGAAAAGGGAAAGGAAAACCCCTTAAACTTCCCCTAGATGAATTCCTAATTGGCATTTTGTACTTCTTCAATTGGCACAGACCGGACTAATTCGCGGATTACATCGGTTGCTGGTCTACCAGTAATTGAACAGTATTTTTCCAGCTTCTCTGCTTCACTTGATGTGAGATTGATTGTAAGTCGTTTAGCAGCCCATTTTTTATTCATAATATTGCTCCAAAAGTTAACAAGGTATGGCGTTAACCACCCCAATAACCTGCCAATTTGAAGACTACTTGCAAGATAGATGATGAAGAGGAGTTCAAAAGTGGAACTGTAACTATCGTTGTTGCCCCAGCAGCCGCCTCATTGTAGACACTTTGCCAAGCTTCTGGGCCGCTAGTAGATTGTCCATGAACTTGTCTACTAACACCTAACTTTAAGCCAAGCGCAGCTAAACCAACTAGTATTGTGCGACGTTTCAACATTATTTCTTCATACCTAATAGTTCGCCTTTATTTATTATGTAAGGTAAAGCGAAGCTGTCTTGAGAATAGTAAGGGCTATGGTTTTGCAGTGATTAGATTGCTAATGGTCAAGCAATTCATCTATGGTGCTACTTTTTCTTTAAACAGCTTCCCAGGAGAAAACGCAGGAACTCTAGTAGCTGGAATGGTCATTGGCTCATTGGTTTTGGGATTACGCCCTTCACGCTCTGAACGTTCACGCCGCTCGAATGACCCAAACCCAACAAGCGTTACCTTATCCCCATTGGCTACAGCCTCAGTAACAACTGACAAAAAAGCACTGATTATTTCATCGGTTTGCTTTTTTGTGATGTTGGTCTTTGCTGCTACAGCATCCACTAATTCCCCTTTGTTCATAAATCACCCTGAATCATTGCAAGTAATCGAAATCTAGCATTATTACCTCTTATTCAGAAAGGGGAATCGGTTAAGATTGTTCTTTGCAAGAGTTCTAATGAATAGCATGAGTAACTTTGTAAAGCCACCCGAAAGGCAAAAAACGATGCGACTGCATGATAATCGTAGCCTTGCGTGGTACGAATGGGGGCCTATTAATGGCATTCCGGTTTTATTTTGCACTGGGGCTGGAATGAGCGGAACGCTCGGTTTTGGTGTGAACTGTCTGGCGGAACTCGGCTTGAAACTGATTGCGATTGACCGTCCTGGCTTAGGTTTGTCTGACCCACACCCTAACAAAACCTTTGATTCTTGGGTAGATGATACACAGGAGTTGATTCAGGCTAACGATCTCCATAATGTTCTGGTGGTTGGTTTTTCTCAAGGCGCACCGTTCGGATTCGCTCTTGCAGAGTGCAGTTTCGTAAAAGCGATAGCAATTGTGTCGGGACAAGACGAACTTACCCATCCGCGTTTGAAACCCCTGTTGCATCCAGATGTAGCAAGGATGATTGCTTCTCTTCAACAAGATCCTGTGGAGTTCGAGCAGCGCTTTTCAGGAATAGTCACGCCGCATGGACTGTGGCAGTTAATTATTGGCATGAGTGCAGATGACGACCGAATATTGTATGAAAGTGATATGTTTGGTAAAGCATACCAGCAAGCTTTGAAGGAAGGTTTTTCTCAGGGCGCACAAGGATACGCACAAGACCTTGTTAATAGCCTTAGTTCATGGCCTATAGCACTGGAGGACATCACTATTCCTGTGGATCTTTGGTATGGCGCTTTAGATACCAGTACAGTTCACTCTCCTGATTTTGGTGCAACATTGGCTTTACGTCTACCGAATGCAACGCACATCATAGACCCAAAACAAGGAGGCTCAATTCTCTGGACAAAAGCTAGAGATATTCTCGTCAAATTAAAATCTCATCTGTCGCTCATATAAGGTATTACACGTTACCATTCTGTAGTAGCCAAAACATTACAATCAGAAGGGAAATAAGGTTATAGCCATTGGACTGATAATTTGAAACGAGTTTTTCAACTTGATGATTCTCTAGTAAATTAGATGAGCTTACCCTGCATTTTTAGACAGACTATATGAGTTGATTTTAATTATCCAAAGAATTATAGGCAAGATTCAGTTGGGTGGCGGACTCTTCTAATAAGCGTTGTTCATCAGCATTTCTTGGTAACACCAGTTGGCGCTCAATACCTATTGAGCCAATGATACACGGAAGTCCCAGAACAACTTCAATTCCAACTCCATAGTTAGAATCTGCTCTGACTGATACTGGAAATATCTGTTTTTCATCTCGCAGGATGGTATCAATTAATTCACAAACTGCTATTGATATGCCATAGCTAGTATTTCCTTTGCGTTCAGAAATGTTATAGCCTCGCTTACGGGTTAATTCTGCGTACTCTTGGTAAATTTGCTCCAGCGTCGCTCCTTGCGGTATGGGAAATTCCGTTAATGTAATCCCCCCAATAAATGCACTAGACCAAACGGCAAATTCACTGTCTCCATGCTCTCCAATCACATAAACATGAACATCTTGTTTTGCAACATTCAGTCGCTTACCAAGTTGATATCTCAGTCTGGCAGTATCAAGAACGGTTCCCGAACCGAAAATTAGGTTTTCTGCTCTGGTGGAACTGGCGATTGCAATCCGCGTTAGTACATCAACTGGATTGCTAACAATAAGCACAATTGAATTCGGTGCAACTCGATCCAATTCTTTCATCGTCGAACGTATGATCTCTGCATTGTCACTCAACGTCTCTAATCGGCTCTGTCCAGGTTTCCGCTGTACCCCAACAGTTACGACAATTACATCAGAATCAGCTAAATCCTCATACTTATTTGATGCTATAATTTCCATTTCTTCAAGTAAGGGAATGCTGTCTTCAATATCCCATGCTTGCCCCTCAGCTTTTGATAAGGTTCGGTCAAAAAGCACGACTCTTACACATTTACGGAGTAGCACTAAAGCATTTGCTACGTC
>NZ_JACJQM010000287.1:0-4321 GCF_014696655.1 Nostoc sp. FACHB-888
GCAAGCTAAGAACATCGGGAGCCGTGTACACGGAAACGGGTACGCACGGATCTAAATGAGAGGTGCGGGGAATAATATCCCCCATCGACTCAACCAGTGATTTCCTTCGCTTAACAGTCAAAGAAAACTTAACTAATGATGGTGTTGTCGTTGACGCTGATTTTATCCCCAAAGCCGTTGAGTACAAAACTCGGCTACTGGCGCAGATGGGTATCGAGTTGGGCAAACCTGCGGTAATTCCATTTGGCGGACTCGATCTACTACGTGATTGGTTGAATCGTCGCCGCGGTCTGTTTACACAAGAGGCACGAAGTCTTAGCTTACCCCAACCAAAAGGTGTGTTGCTGGCAGGCCCACCCGGAACAGGAAAATCTAACTGTGCCAAAAACATTGCTAGCATACTCAATCTACCACTTCTGCAACTCGACATTGCGTCCCTTCTAGGTTCACTAGTTGGCGAATCCGAAGGTAATGTTAAACGCGCACTGAAAACTGCCTCAGCGATCGCACCTTGTGTCTTGTTTATTGATGAGGTCGAAAAAGCACTTTCTGGTCAGGGTGATACTTCAGGTGTTAGTCAAAGGATTCTTGGAACTTTACTTACGTTCATGAGTGAGTGTACTGCTGGGGTATTTATTGTAGCTACTTGCAATGACCCATCAGCACTACCAAGTGAATTCAAGAGGAAGGGAAGGTTTGACGAATCTTTCTTTGTTGATCTTCCCACGGAGCCTGAGCGAGTCCAGATTCTAGGGATTCATCTACAACGTTTTGGCATTCACTTGGAATCCGAGTACCTCGAAGCGATCGCAGCCTCGACCGCGAAATTTTCCGGGGCAGAACTCGAAACCCTTGCTTCGGAAGCTGCTCTGCTGGCATTCGATGAGGGTAGACCGCAGCAGGTAACACTTGCTGATCTGGAAACCTGCCGTCAAACAATTACCCCACTTGCAATTCAGGATGCGGCGGTGGTTGAACGAATGCAATCGTGGGCATCCACCGCACGACGGGCTAGTAGTCCTGTGGTTGCAGCGAAAACTCAGTCTCTCAGGACTGCCAAATACAGAAACCTGAACTGATATTAATTGCGGTTGCTCCCTAGGGCAAACGCATCTAAAGTATAAAAATCCTTTAATAGCAAGGGTTTCAGCGTTTTTAAATTTAGCCTATTTTTTCGTCAAGATCCTTATCCAGCAAGGGTTTCAGAAATACCGTGCGTTCGCCCTGGGTTGCTCCCTAATCTTATGGGGGCAATCACATTTTTTTTAGAAATTAACACCAGCTTCTTAATAATTAGATAGACCAAAGAAAATGGCAACAGACTTAGTTACTTACTACGGTCAAACAGACTTAATTAACCAACTGGTTGATAACTACGGCGCATACTTAGAAAAGTTAGACAGAGAAACAAAACTGTTATTACGAGTAACTCTGTCTACATACATTGTTATGCAACAAGAGTACACCCCAACTGAATATCCAGTTTCTACAGCCCTTAAAGATGCTTTATGTGAGCTAGTAATTCCTGATTCTATTCCCCAGGATTTGTATGATGTCTGCTCTGTTTTAAATGGACTAACAACTCTCTCTGGAAGCGGAAACATTACTTGAAGCTTTACAGCATCAAATTCGATGGGGCAATGCCCGTCAAGCTGTGAATTGACAGGGTAAGAAACATGGAAATCTATTTAGTTTTTGTTGATGCTATCCGAAACAGCAATAAATTCTGGGCGGCCATTGTCGAAGATGGTAACTTAACAGTGCAGTGGGGCAGAGTCGGTTATCAAGCGCAAACTAAAGTCCACACATTAGGCAATCATCAAAGAGCCGTTAGCAAATTCAACAATCTAGTAGCCGAAAAGATGATGAAAGGCTACAGAAGAAGTCAGTCACAAATCGACAGTAATTGTGAAGTTTCTGAAATCAACAGAGCGATTGAATTACTAGAGATTATTCGTCCTTATGTAGAGCAGAAAAACTTTTCAGTTGCTTATATCAATGCCCTAAATCAATATCTGAAGATTGTCCCAACACCTTTGGGTATGCAAATTGAACCATACAGAGTATATCGCTCAGTAAAAGATGTTGATTATCAAATGGGATTGCTTAACTCTTTGTTAACCACACCTGCACCACAAGTTGCTGCGGTGGCTGTTGGTCATGCCCCTGAAGCGACAGCAGAACCCAAGGTAGTCAGTCTCAAGACTATCAGTAAGAACTTCTGGCGACATTTGTAATTTGAGAAGCGTCACTTTGTAAGAGATGCCAAATAGCTACACTTCATTTTGGAATATTGTTTGGGTAAATTATGGAAATCAAGACTATTGCTGTAACTTACACACGTAAGTTCAATTTAGGTGACTACGAATCTTTAGAGTTAACTTGCTCACTATGGGGACAAATTGACCCAAAAGAAGAAGATGCACAAGGGACGACACAATTTCTATTTCAACAAGCAAAGGATTCAGTTAAGGAAGCTGCAATTCCAGTAATTAAAGCTTCTAATCATCAAATGAATAAAGCCAAAATGTACAAGCACTCTGCAACAAATCAATTTGACGATCTTGATAATTTCTAATAACTGAAATTCACCTTTTAAATTCAAAAACACTTTAGTCAAGCATTAATACTGCTTGGCTATTTTTTTCACCCAGCGCTTTGCTTCCTACAAACCACAACAGGAAAGACATTATGCCTAAAAAAGCTAACCCAGTCCCAAAAGACCATTCCCAGTTATGCCTTCAGTACCTAAGTCGTTGCGGTGGCAGCGCTCGGTTATGCAGTATCAATTTTAGCTTGGGAGTGATTCAAACATTGGTCAATCAAAGAAGAGTAAAGATTACGAATACAGGTGCAGGTTTCTATGTTCAATTGGAGGATATAAAATGACTAATCACAAACAAGTTGTTTACCAATCTCAATTAGACCACAAGAGTAAAATGGTTTTTCGTCGCCGTATTAAGAGAAGATTCAACCCCAGAATTATTCTCGACCGCACTATAGAAACAACTGCAATTATCTCTCTGCTCTTGACTGGATTTTCGGGAGTTGGAGCAATGGGGTGCTGGGGAATGGAGATTATTGAAACGAATGCTGACCCCAATATAATCATCTCTGGTTGGGAGCAACAGAAAAATATCTGCTTAGGTGCAATGTTGGTCAGTTTTTCCGCTTTCTTGGGCAGTTCTTTAGTCGGAGCAAGCCTCAGCATTCAACGAGATAAATTTTAGGTAAGTTAAAGGCAATGAAAGAGTACAAAACCAAACATGGCGGCTACAAAATTGAGAGTACTGAATTATCAGATGGTGCTGTAGATGTTCACGTTGGAAAGCAGGGCTTTTTTAAAACAACTTGGGCATCACCTTCAACTCAAACCTTTGACAATCATACGCAAGCTGTTGGCCACGCAAAGAAGGCTATTGATAACGGCGAAATCGATTCAGTTTTTCAAAGTTAGAACACACCAATGGAAATTAAGCTAACTACTTCAGAAATTCAAGCCATATTGCAAGGGTGTCAATATACACTGCGGCTTATTAGCAGTAGTCAAGATTATCGCAATATCGAATCCTCCGAATACTTTTCTACATTGAATGACGTGGTTTTAAACGATGCTTTCAATATTTTGGGGGAAGTTTTGGATGCAATCGATGATATGAAGCAGATGACTCAAAAATGAAAATTTTGATATGGAACAAGAAATCAGAAATGCAGTCGGGTTGGGTAGTCCTGAACTCGTAATCGAGTCAAAACCAAAACCAACAGTAACAATTTATGATTTTGGCGCTCTGTTATCGAAGCACGAACCACCCAAAAAGCAAAAATGAACACAAAACAATTCATTCTTAAATCTGCCATTGGAGTTTTCGCATTTTCTACTATTTTGAGTGGCTGTGTCATGGTTTTCGGGCAAAAGAAACCGAACTATTTCAACATCACAATACCTGCAAGCACAGCGAAGTTGGCTTTGTGTTTCAGCATGATGGGAACTGGATTAACGATGTTTATCGGTAGTCGGATTGAGACAGTCTTTATCTTATGCCTTGCCGGAGGCACACAATATTTTTAAATAAGCTTCAAGCGATCGCCCCCGGCCAAGGTAAGCGATCGCCGTTTCCGCTCCTTGTGACGCTAATCCCATAAGAGGGTACTTAAACATGGTACGAACATTAGAAGACAAGTTTAATCGCAAGAGTGAGCTTTTTTTGTTGTCGGAAGATGAATACCAGCCAAAAAATAAACTGGAAGAAATTGCAGTTAAAGCAGTCAAGTTAGCAGGGTTACACACCCGGCTTGGGGACTATGAATTTGTCTCGACAGC
>NZ_JACJQM010000288.1:0-4302 GCF_014696655.1 Nostoc sp. FACHB-888
TAAAGAAGGAGAATTAGCCTTCAGGGTGGTAAGCGGAATGGCACGCTTGTTAAGCGTAAATCCCTGGTATTTATTCCTGGATCAAAGGGTGTGGGGAAGGAAAAAGGGTACAGGGTATAGGGAAGGAAGAAAATATTGTTCTATCTGATACACTAAAATTCAATTTTCTTAACACACGAAGCTGCAACCCTACCCCCAACACCCTTTTTAGTGTGGGGAATTAAGAAGATGTTGAACTTATTGATGTACTGGCATTCAATGAAGTTGGTGGAATATATTAGGGAATTTGGCGAAATGCGAGAATTGCAAAAAGGTGGAACTTGGATTTGATTACACGATTTACTGATTTAGTCTAATTAATAGCTTTATTGTGGTTAAAAAATTTGTTAATCGGCAATTTGAGTATGTACAACATTGTACAGATGAAATTCATTGCGGGCGAAACCTTCCCAATATGCCTGTTCTGGATTGAAACCAGGTTGTTTGAGAATGGCTTCAAACGCTTCCCTATTTTCCCATTGACCATAATTAAACATCCGAGTACCATCCAAACTGCGATGAAAGGTTGCTGAGATTAACCCTGGTGAGTTACTCATGGCACGTTCTAATTCAGCAGAGGTTCTTTTAATCATCTCAGGTTGATGAATTGGCATCATACGAAATTCAGCCAAATGAGTTACAAGATTACCTGCAATAATTTCAACTTCTGCTGAATTAGAACGACTGGCAGTGACTTCTAGTAGTAGCATCTCAGGCGGGAAGAACTCACTTAACACTGTTGGGCGAGGCAAACTGCGAGGCTCGAATTTCGGATTCCATTGACTATAAATAAAAACTCTCACGCCATCTAAACTACGATGTACACTGGCTGACTTAAAGTAAGGATGGTCAGCCCAGAATTTAATTTGCTCATGAATAATAACTTCAATCAAAGCAGACTGATGACGTTCAGCAACAGTGTATAAATCTAAGCCAACGCTGACAGTGTTTGTGCGATCAACTTTTATCATTATTACCTGATGAATCCAACTGGATATGTTGGGCTTGATGAGCTATAAACTTCTTTTGCTTTGAAATTAAATTTTTCTATCAAGTAGTGAAGACAACTTCATGTAATGTCTTTTGGTATTCGTTATTTGCCAGCTCAAGCATTTCGCCAAAAAGCGGTGAAAAAGGGCGATTGTTATCCATTGCTGTGTACTCTTCTAGCGTTCGCCAGTAGCCGAAGTTGATGCAACGCCAGCCATCAAGACTGCGGTGAGTGTGAGTTGAGATTAGCCCTGGCTGTCCTGCTACCATTTGTAGTGCCTGCCGAAATAACTCGACAAATCTCGGCTGGTTTTCAGGTTGCTTCATTTTGAAAATGCCAAAGTTAATCAACCCTTTCATATCAGGCGATAAATGTAACTCACTCTCCTTTGGTTCTTCGGCAAAGATTTCAAATAGGTGAGCATCGGGAAGTGCAAAATTATGTATGGGCTGCATCGCTATGTAGGAATCTTGGTCAGCCCATTGGATATAACTTGTAACCCTCAATCCATCACGGCTACGAACAACTGTACCACTGACAAATCCTGGTTGCTGCTTGAGAGTAGACTCAACACTTTCAACAACCTGTTGTACTAAATGAGCTTGGTTTTTTGACTCTACTGGAAATACAGCAAACTCGGCTAACAACCCATTGTTCTGGCTTACAATTGCCATTGAAACCTCCTATGAAAGGATTAGTCATTAGTTAGTCTACATTACTTTGGTTAACTCAAACTTAACGGGTGACCCCCGCGATACGGATACCTTTGTTTTAAGAACTCGTTGCGAATCAGGCGACGAAGTGGAGTATAAAGGGGCGGGCTTGTGTAACTTGTCGACCCAACGATTGATCAGTCTGCCCGTCCCGAAGACCGCATGAGTCGAGCCTTCTTCAGCAGCGAGGAAAGGGCAGCAATACGATTCATCGACTAAAACCCCTAGAGCGTTGCTTCTGCTATTGCATTTCTCTCTGCTGCGCTTCAATCAAAATCTCATTCCAAGTAAGACCACTAGGTTCAATTCTTTTAGCCTGGGGTAACTTTTCCTGAACTATCTGGGCGGCAAGATTTCCAAAATCATTATTATTAAATGCCACGCCAATTCTGCCAATATTTTTAACTACCTCAAAAGGTAAATTATCCGTTTCATCCACTGCCATGTACATTGTTCTAACTGGTGGTTGCCCCTTATGTCCTTGAATGTCAATCTCTGCCATTGTCAGGGCATCAATGGGGGAGTCACACAAGAATACTCTCTCGATTTTATCCTCTGCTTCTCCACCCAATTTCAGGTGAAACCCTTGACTGTCTAAATAGTATATTTATGCTTATCCCTTAAGGATTATCGTGGGGTTCACGCTTTAAAATCCGGCATTCTATACCGATAAGACAGCCAGGCGGTGAAACCATCCTTTTTGGCGATCGCCTGCGGCGGGGCGTAGCCTATCGCTGTTTTCGGGGTACTCAAAAGCGCGATTGTCAATCCCTGCGGTGTCTCAAACCAGTACCCCTGACTTTTCACCGTTTAAATCCCGCTTGATAAACATAACATTTTCCTGCTGATCTATATAACCCAACCCTTGGCGTTCTGCATAGTGTTGTTCTCCTTTTCCATTGTCTTAAAAGGGCTATTCTAGGATAAATCTATCTTTGTAAGTCTATTTGTTGTATTTGAGATTTAACTAATATTTTATCAATTTGACTATTCGCGTCCTCAAAAGTTTGCAATATCTGGGGTGTAACTTTATTAGTCCACACCTTGCCAGATTGTAAATTTAAAATTACCTCCCCATTTTTCTGCAAAATAGTTAAATCTCTCTGCTGGGTATTGAAAGCCAAATCATAAATCTTTCCTTCAACTTGAGTACCATTTTCATCAGACTTCCCCCAGACCATGCCAATTCTTTGAGCAATTTGAGTCAGCCGACTGATGGCTTCAAGCTCAAATTTATCTTTATTCATTACTGTCAACGCTTCGGTTGATAATTGCTCACCAGCTTTAAACCCATAAGCCACTTCTACAATGCGTTTTTTGTAATTTTCCGACTTCCCTAACTTATCGGCGGCATTGTACCAATTTCTTAAGTCATCAATAGTGACTGATTGAGTTTGGACTTCTTGGTTGGGTGCGGCTCTGTTTTGTGGTTCAGGAAACGGGACTATTTTCCCGTCTACATAATCCCCCAACGGTTCAAAATGTAGTCCCCAGACCTGCCCTTTGCCTGTGAACAGTTCTGGTAATGCCTTGGGTGAGTGCTTTTCCATGTCAGCCCATTGCTGTTGATAAACGGGGTCAGCAATCATATTAGGTGTGATTTGATACTGCTTACCGACTCGAAAGGCGACTTGTTTACCGATGCCTGTAGCTAGAGCTATATCACCCTGTTTAAATCCATACTGTTTGTAAGGCTCTTTAGCTCTAGTGGTATGAGTTCGACCATATCCTCTCATCGCATCAATGCAAGTATCCACGGATAAAAGATTGGTGTCACCATGCATCATTAATGGGTAGTTCATCGGAATCGGTTTGCCTTTGATGACAGGAGGGGCGACATTTTGAACCTCTTGGTTTGGGTGGAATTGAGCGCTTTGTTGAGGTGGGGACAATGTTGATTGAGATGGAGGTTTCAAGAATTGCGATCGCGTGGCCAAAGATTTAATTTTTTGTTGATATTCAGTACTTGATTCAATCACAGCCCCGAATTTCTTGGTCATGTTCTCCAAAGTTTTGGGGGGAATTGAACTGCTGACTAAGTGAAATACTGCTAGACCTTTTTTGGTTTCCCTGATAACATCTTCTATTGGTACTTGTTGACATTCAACATTTTGATTCTTTAACCATAAGGTTACAGATTCGACTTTGTGATTGTCTACTGCCAAGCCTATAACTCCAAGTTTTTTGTTTGATTGGGTAGAAAATAGGAATGTGGGACGTTGTTTAATTTTTTGCAGTATCGGCGCAGTACTATCAATCATATACAGTTGTTGAGGGTTCACTGATTGAGTCCCAAAAGCCTGAAATTCCTTCGTCCAAATAGTAGGATATTCAACGGTATTAGGGTCAATTTGAGCGCAAATAACAGAAAAATTACTTTGAATAATAGCATCGGCGGGTGTAAGTTGTCCGGTTTTGAGTAGTCCAAGCTGTCTGAGCGCGTCTTTGTCTTTTTTAAAATGCAATACTCCCAAGGGTTCACCATTCAAAAATACTGCATCTCTAGTTTTAGAAGCTGAGGTTTCGATAGTCAGTTTTCGGTAATCTTGATCATTGAAT
>NZ_JACJQM010000289.1:0-4236 GCF_014696655.1 Nostoc sp. FACHB-888
AGTAACTATATTAAACGCTGATTTCTTCGTTGAAACAGAATCTGCAAGGACTGGTCTCAAAGCCTTGTAAATATTGGCTTGCGAGTTTTCGGATGGGTCTATTGAACCTATCCCACTAATACCAAAGATATGACAATCTACTGTTGATGATGGTAGTTGTATCAAGGTATGGCTGGGCGATTTGAAGGCGTTGCTGAATATAGCAGTTCTCCTGTTACTCGCAATAGGGGCCACCAAATTACCCCTGTTCTGTCACTCTCGGAAAACAATAATCAAAGCCTTGCTCTGAGGCTTTGATTTCATCAACACTTTTGCTTTATTTCCTATTAGAAACTAACATTTATAGCCAAAAGCTGGGAACTAGAGCTCCGTAACCCTTTGGGCTATTGCATTCTCCCAAAGTGACAAAACAGGGATAAATGCGGAATTGATGAAGTTGGAAAGTTTCATAGTTTATCCCTAGTTAAAGTTCAGTACAATTTTCGGCTTTGTTCTCAAAATGATTTACTCAAATCTGGTAACTCAATTGGGCGTGAGTTTTCTCGTAGAATGCCTTAGTCCGGTCAACGTCGGAAACACTGAACACCACAACTTCGAGTTTCATGTTTGGGCTGTTTCCGTGATTGCTACTCATCTTGTTCTCCTTTAGATTCGTGAGCTTGCTGCCGACCTCGATTAACTTCATTCTTCCGTGATCGCTCAATTTAGACCACTCAAGTTAATTGAGTTAAAACGCGATTTAATGCGTAACCGTGGCAATCACATCTAGATCATTTCTTTGACTCCTCACACTGGCGTTGACCATCTTTGAGATGACTGGCAATTCTTCCTAGTGGGTAGTCCTGGACTGGCAACTGCGTTGCTTAACGACAGCGGCGTTGCCGCGTCTCCTATTTAGCGCGATGGCGTACCCGCCCGCCGTAGGCGATCGCCTACGGCGGGGATACTGTTGGCGAATTCCCCAAACAGCTAAACTAAACCGATTAGTTCAGTAATGAAACGATTGAGAACCTTCTGAGCAGTTTTATACCCAGATGCTTGCGTACCTAACTTCAGTTCCGATAAAACACGGTCACGTAAAATCTCAAGTTCTTTTACCGTAGGCAACCCAACAGACTGTTTTGCTGCCTTATTAGATGTCTGATGCAACTCCCTTTGCCGTGTAATACTTGGTTGAGACTCGTTTTCTCCTTGAGTGGAAGCTAAGATTTCTGAGCCTTCCCGTGTAATACCTGGTAAAAGGTTATGCCTAACAATGCGTTCTAAATAGTCAGCACGAGTTAAGCTCAAACATTCCGAGGCAATACCAAGAGCCTTCCAAGTATCATCTGTTAATCGCAACGAACGTACTTCACGATAATCATCATTCTTAAGCGCAAACTTTCCCTGAATACATCAGTGAGAGGTTAGAGTGATTGCACTTTTGTCAAGAGGGTGCGGGAAAAGGGGATAAATCCAGCTTGGAGACTGGCTTTCGTAATGCTTTGACCACTCCTAAATCTTGATTTTCTTTTGCAGCAAAGTACTTAATTGGGTCATCCGCCTTACCTTTGTCATAGGCGACACTAAAATGATATAAACCACGAAAAATCATCTCTAAAGAAATGCGGTCAAATGGCAGAGATAATTCGTCTGCAACCGCATCTCCTAAGTCAACCAATACTGCATAAAAGAGCCAAGTTGCCCACACTTGTAACTTCACACCATTAATAGAACCAGTCCATAAATACGACAGTCCCAATAAACGTTTGACCACGTAAAAAGCTTCTTCAATCATCCATCTTCTCCGATATAAGTCAGGAACAACGTAGGGAGGTAATATTTGCGGGTCTAGGACAGAAGTAATGTAAGAATAACTAGTTTTACCAACCTTTATTTCAATTAGGCGTAAAGTTAAAACTGGTGCGCCACGACGAACAGTTCCAAGTTGAATCAATCGGTCTTTAAGCGAATGGCCATAGCTAAAAATCTTTAAGTATTTAATAGATGCTTTGGCTTTTAAGCGAGTAATAAAATCAACATCCTGATTAATAAGCTGTTGTAAAAACTGGAAATGGTAAAAACCTCTATCAAGTAAAATTAGAGTTTTAGGAGATAGTAAATTTAGTAAAGGAGCTTCAAAATTAGTCTCTGATGCGGCAAAATTGGTGTGAAACCAAACTTCTATCGGTAAACGAGTAACCAAATCAATAACTGTACAGATTTTCCCAGCTAACTGTCCTGTCTTCAAGTCCTCCAAGCTTTTTAGCTTCCGAAATAAAGCTTCTAATGTTGACCCATCAGCTATCCAAATTCGGTCAAAATTATGCAATGCAAACTTAATGCTATCCGGCAGAGGTCGCCTCAGTCGTTGCTGCTTTCTTAAGTTGTAACTGAGGTAATAAATCTTTAAACACTCGTTCAAATAATTCAGCCGGAAAAACTAAAAATCTTTGAGAGAGAGATTGTTGGGCAATATTAGTAGCACGGCACCACAATAAATCTTCTCTTGCTAAAGACTCACAGTATGGACATTGCACAGTAGAACACCCTAATTCATGCCTTTATTATGCAATGCCGGTAATCTATTGGATGCAGGTGCAGATATCGTCACAGTAGCGAAACTTGCAGGTCATGCGTCGCCAAGTACTACCAGTAAATATGATAGGCGTGGAGAGGCGGCGAAGAAACGAGCGATTGATTTGCTGAAGTGCCTTACAATAGGCGGGATAAACATAATTAATTGGAATTGTACTAAATCCGTTTTGAAGACCCTCTTTAAGCATAGAGCCATCTCTGCAAAAAAGGAAATAGAGACTTAAAAAGGTTCAGCCGGGATACCTGCAAGTTGTCCAGCATCCAGGCATCCATAAGTAATCTTTCTGCCCGTAAGAGCTACCGACTCCCTTGGCGAAGCGGTCACGAGTTCGTCGGCTCAACATGAAACTACCGACTAAAACCCCTAGACCGTTGCTTCTGCTCCAGCATCTCTTGCTGCTGTTCAATAAATGTCCTATTTAAAGAATTAATGTCTAGCCCTTTCTTTAACTAATAGGTAGCCGCGGAAATTCGCGCCAAAAGAGACACAGATGCGGAATTCGTTAAATTAATTCAATTCTGCATTTTTAGCTCTCTTTGCTTCTTTGTCTACTAAGTTATGCCTTTTTATTATTTCATTCATTTCTTCATCAGTTGTCAACTGTAGTAATTGCAAGGCTTTTTCAGCTATAAGTGACACTACTATATTTTCTGGTTGACTTACAGCGTTTATCAGTTCTTGAGTTGTAAGATGAATGAGAAAAACCATGTAAATATATTCTCTTTTTGGAAGTTTTATAAAAGCGTTATCTTTTTCAGCCATGACTCTAACTCTTACTTAGTCGGGAGAATATGGGATTTGATTATAGACTGCTTGAACACTCATCATTCTGAATCTCTGGTTCGTTTGGTTGCAGATAAAGTTGGTTTGGATATTGACTTGGGTATTAAGGGGAAAAGCGGCATACTCAAATCCATGAAATCCTGTGCTTCTTTTTTAAGTGACCCAACACAACGAAAGAGTTTTCCATTACACACCTAAACGCTCGTCTTGGCTTAATCAAATTGAGATTTGGTTCAGTATTTTGGTTCGCAAGTTACTTAGAAGAGCAAGTTTCGCCAGTCAGGATGATTTGAAAAATCGAATCCTCCAGTTTATCGACTACTTTAATCAAAGAATGGCTAAACCTTTTAAGTGAACATACAAGGGAAAAGCCTTGGCTATTTAATGGTCTGTTTATTTCCGCCGTGTTGTACTAGATACTTACTATCCTGCTAGTTGCTAGATTTTATTGAGCAACTAGTTAGCCAGTATCTAGAAAAAATAATAGGGGGTCAAGCCCCTCAGTATAATTTTAATATTTCTTTACTTATACAGGATCAATCCTGAGTTACAAAATATACAAATAACTTAGCGCTCAAACGTCAATCACTTGACCGTGTTTTGTCTGAACTGAAGTTGGGTAAGCAAGCACCTGGGTATACCCCTCTCTGAAGAAACACTTTGCGTAAAGCTTATGTAGAAAGGGTTTGATAAAATGAAGCTTCCTCCTTATCTTGGGATTTGGGGACAAGTTGAAAACCAAAAGCTTGCGCTTTCTTCTGAAGATTTTTGAGGATCAGATCCTGGTAAGCTAATCGTCATTTAAATTGCACCATTTTTATGGTGATAAAAGCTGCAAACCCTCTCCCCTGCTCCCTGCCCCCTGCCCCCCTGCG
>NZ_JACJQM010000029.1:0-88791 GCF_014696655.1 Nostoc sp. FACHB-888
CCGTGACCGGAGGGAACTTGGGTTTAAGACCCCCACCAAATTTTTAATTTGGTGGCTTTTATTCAGGAGGGGTCTGAATCCCCTTGTGAATAAGACCTTCTGCCTTGTCTACGACACGCTGCGCGATCTGCCTTCTGCCTTCTGCCTTCTGCCTTCTGCCTCCTTCAATCCTAACTCCTCACTATTAACTGCCTTATGCCATATCCACAAGCACCTTGGACACTTCAAGGCTACGCTATCCAAACTCTGCATTTGGTAAATATTGACCGAGTGCGCCCTTTGATTCCCTTAGAGTTAGAAATTATTTCTGTATGGCCTGGTAAAACCCTCGCTAGCGTGTATTTATCTAATTACGGGTCAGGCTCGGTACTGGAGTACAGCGAGTTAATTATTGCCCCAGCTGTGGTTAATTACCAGAGGAAAATCGGTGGTTGGGTTTCCCACATTTATGTAGATAATGCTGATTCGGTGGCTGGTGGTCGAGAAATTTGGGGACTACCAAAGGAACTAGCTAAGTTTACCTGGGAACAAGGAAACCATGTTACTGTGTATCAAGAGAACCGGAAGCTTTGTAGCCTTAACTATAATCAACAAAGCTTGGCATGGAGACAGTGGTTAACTGCCTCTAGTTTTAGCGCCAAGGGTAATGATTTGCTATTATTCCCTGCTGAATTTGAGTCTGTATTGGGTTTGATTAGTTCTAATTTAGAAGTCCCCGCCGAAAGTCCTTTTTCTGGAATAGGTTTAGGTGAGCCTTGGTTAACTGTGCGTTGTGAGCAGATGAGTTTGCAGATTGATGCGCCAAAAGTTGTAGGTCTGAAAATATATTAAGCTCCCAACATCTGCAAGTTATGCAAAGTGGCATAAAGCCCTCCTTCTTGTAGTAGTTGATCATGACTTCCCTGTTCGATTAATTCACCGCGCTTGAGAACAAAAATCCGGTCTACATTCCGAATCGTAGACAGGCGGTGAGCGATAATAATGGCGGTACGTCTGAGCAAAAGCTGGTTTAATGCTTCTTGAACTAAAGCTTCTGTGCCAACATCTAAACTAGCCGTAGCTTCATCTAGTACCAATATTTGGGGATTGCGAATGGCAGCTCGTGCAAAGGCTAAAAGTTGCTTTTCACCACTAGAAATATTTGTACCCCGTTCTCGCAGTTGAGTATCATACCCTTGCGGTAGTTGTTCTATAAACTGGGCAATGTTGGTTTGCTCTGCTGCTTGTTGAATCTGTTCAATGGTATAGCCATCTCCTAAAGAAATGTTGCTTTTAACATCGCCAGCAAACAAAAAGCCTTCTTGAAAAATTACTGCCATGTAGCGCCGCAGTTCTGCCTGTGGTACTTCCCGAATATCTATACCATCTATGAGAATGCGTCCTTGGGTGGGTTCGTAGAGGCGGCACAAAAGACGGATGATCGAACTTTTACCCGCACCTGTGGGGCCGACTAATGCAATTTTTTCACCTGGATGAATGGTGAAATCTAAGTCTTTAATTACGTAATCATCATTTTTGTAAGCAAACCAGACGTGATCAAAACGGATTTCTCCCAGTTCAGGCTCGGAAGTTACGTCTGGGGATTCTAGATTTGCAACGATCTCGTCTATGTAGCCAAATTTTGCATCAAATATTGAGAAGCGGACATTGGCGCGATCGCGAATTTCTATTGGTTCATCTAATATATCGCCTACGCGTTCAATGGCGGTAAAACCAGCTTGAATTACTGTAAATTTCTCGGCGAAATCCCTTAAGGGATCAAATAATTGCTGGGCATATAAGATAAATGCAGATAAAGTTCCAAAAGCCAAACTTTTTCCTAACAGTAACCAACCACCCATGCACAAAACAGCTGCGATCGCAATCAGACCAATCCATTCCAAGGTTGCTGAAATAAATGAATCATAAAAGATGGTTTGATCCATCTGCTGAGTGTAGCGGCTGTTCGTGGCACGAAACAATTCGGCATTAAATTTTTCCCTACGGAACAACTGCACTACGTTAATGCCAACCACATTTTCTTGTAGTTGTGAGTTCAGAATAGAAAGTTCTTCTCGCCCTTTGTAATTAGCTTTGCGGTACTGTTGCTGAATGTAAACAATTAACCAGGTAACTGGTAACAACATCAATAGCAACATACAAGTAAGTTGCCATTGGATGGAAAACATAAAACCCAAAAGCACCAGCATGGAAAACAAATTGGACACAATCCCAATTGCCCCAGTAGAAAAGACATCGCCTAACACTTCCACATCGCTGGTGATTCTGGTGATTAATTTACCTACGGCTGTGCGGTCAAAAAACCGTACTGCTAAAGATGTCACATGCTGGAATAAGTCTTGGCGAATTGCTGCGGTGATTTTTTGCCCTAGATTTTGTACTATATAACCTTGGAAGCCTGTCAAAGTCAGTCGGATTGCGTTCGCAACTAACAATAATCCCAGCAGGATATTTAGCCCTTGTGACAAGGGACGATTTCTGAGAAATTCGTAAGTGTTTGGTTCATTGCGAATTAGGGAGATAGCTTGGCCAATCAACAAAGGTTGTACGGCATTAGCTAGGGCAAGCGGTACAAGCAAGCCCATTGATAGCGCCAATAGCCGTCCGTTACGACGGGCATAAGGTACTAAACGCAAAAACAACCGCCAGTCATTTTCACGGCGACGGTCTTGCATATAAGATTTTTTCAGAAATTGATAGATGCTCATAGTAAGAGCATTATATTAATGTTTCTAAAAAAATAAGCATATTTAAAGTAGCGTTTGTCTTCTTACTCTGATACCATGCCTGAGATAGAAACTGCAAGACTGTTACTAAGACCCTATACTTCTCAAGACCTGGATGAACTTGCTCCCATTTTGAGCAACCCAGCAGTTATGAGGTATTCACCCAGAGGCCCTATACCTAAAGATCAGGTAAAAGAAGTAACGCAGGGAACATTACAATTTTTTATTACACACTGGCAACAGCACGGTTTTGGTGTGTGGGCTGTAGTGGAAAAAGCCACCGTCAAATTAATTGGTCATTGTGGGCTGAATTTTTTACCCAATAGCCCAGAAGTCGAAGTTCTTTATCGGTTAGATGAAGCTTATTGGAATCAAGGAATTGCCAGCGAAGCCGCAAAGGCAAGTTTGAAGTATGGCTTTGAGGAAGTCAAGCTAGATCGTATCGTTGCCATCACTGCACCAGAACATACAGCTTCGCGTCGTGTGATGGAGAAATGCGGGTTGAAATACGAAAAAAATGCTCAATTTTATAACTTAGATGTAGTGTATTACGCTCTGGATAGTTCAGAATGGCGATCGGATGATTCTCTTTACATTTTGTACGTGTAATTCAAAAGGTAGGGATGAAGTACGAAAAGATGCTACCTATGACCGCCATGATGTAATGTACTACGCTGTCTCACACAAAGAATGCCAGCCAGATGATTCCCTTTACATTTCGCAATCTTAAAACTATCAGTCCTCTAGCCAGAAATGTTGTCACTGCTGTAGAGAATATATGGTTTAGGTCTTTGGTAGGGGCGTATAGCTGTGCGCTCTAGTACAGCGAGCGTGGAAATAAACATACCACTTTAAATGCCGCAAGAGCTTGGAATACAAATGTTTGAACTTTTGACTTCTGCCTTGCGGTACTAACTTATTTGTATTAATTACTGCATAAATACCTATGTAAGTATGAAACAATACCATATTTCTTTCTTTAAGTCTTATATCTAAAGGTAGAAGATTCAGGTTAAGATTTGGGAAAGCTAAGAGAGATTCATTCCTAAAAGATATCCTGCCATTTATCGCAGAATGCAACTGAGGCCAGATGACGCAACCTTTAAATCAAGTCAAAGAGTGGGAACAACGTCGTGATGAAGCAAGCCGCTACTACCAGCGCGGGAGATTCCAAGAGTCTCTGGATCTGGCAACGGAGAATTTACACTTGGCTAGATCAATTCCAGACAGAGCCAGAGAAGGTTATACATTAAACGACCTTGGTTTAGCTCACCTCAGTTGCTGGCAACCTCAAAAAGCATTAGAGCGCTTTAATCAGGCGCTTTCGGTTGCTGTTGAAATTGGCAACGCGCCAGCACAAGCAACTGCACTCAGCAATCTAGGTTCTACCTACAGCCGTCTTGGATGCTTTTCGCAAGCGTTGGAATATTTTGACCAAGCATTACCAATCTTTAGGCGATCGCAAGATACTCAAAGTGAAATTTCTACTCTTAATGATGTAGCGCTAATTTATACGCGCTTAGGAGAACCGAAACGGGCGCTGTTGTTACAACACCAAATTTTAAGGATGCGCCGATTGTTAGGTGACTTTTCTGGTGAGGCAACAACCCTAAATGGTATTGGGTTTGCTTACAATGTCTTAGGCAAGTTTGAGGAAGCTCTAGAATTTTTTCAAGCAGCGCTTCCAATCCAACGCGCAGTCAAGAATTTGGTTGGTGAAGCAACCACTTTGAATAATATTGCCTCAATCTATAGTGATTTAGGAAAACCGAAACAAGCGCTATTGCTTTATTATCAAGTTCTGTTAACACGTCGAGCAATCAGCGATCGCTCTGGTGAGGCAACAACACTTCACAACATTGGTTATACCTATAGCACTCTGGCAGAGCATCGGCAAGCAATGAAGTTCTATAAGCAAGGCATTGCGATTTATCAACAACTCGGCGATGGCCTGGGAGAAATTTCAACTTTGCTGAATATGGGAAGTCTTTACGCTACAACGAAACGCAAAAAAATGGCGCGATCGTGCTACCAAAACGCCCAAGACTTAGCAGAGCAAATCGAACATCAGCCACTCCTGGAAAAAGTACAGCAGTTTATAGACTCTCTGTAGGTTGATGCAGCAAGCTCAGATTCCCGACTTCTTTTAAAGAAATCGGGAATTTTGTTGTTCGAGTTGAAGCTCAAAAAATTCGCAACTTGGCCACCGCCAACCATATACTGCTCAACAGGTTAGGATCATTAAGAAGTAATAATTTTTTATGGCATCGCCAGGAGTTTCTAAATGTTCGTTAGTGAATTGTCACCTATATTCAAAGAATTTATCCAGCATCCAGTCTCATTTGTCGGTGGGTTATTCTCTGGTGTGCTTCGGCTCAATCTTGCGGACGATCCTGTAAAAAGTTGGCTCCATCAACAAATCGGCTCCAATAATTACACTAGCACCACAACAGGAACACATAATGGCAAAACAGGTGGGCCTCAACAGATTTCGATTGATTAAATTTTTCGGTAATCGCAAATCAGGCTAATCTTTTTAGTCGCATACTCCCACATTGTTGCAGTTTAGATAAGATCCCCCCGCCTGCGGCGACCCCCTTAAAAAGGGGGTAAATATCAGAAAAAGCCCCCCAATTTATCGGGGGGTTGGGGGGATCTCCGAGAGATAAAGATGTTAACCGAACCGTATTGATAGTGTGCGAATCTATCACAAAGGAACTTTCCATCTCTTCCACATTAAGGGATACTAAAGCCAGGTAAATAAATAGGTAAGGAAATATGGAATCCCTAACCTCTCGTATGCAGGCGGTACAGTCGCCAATTATTCCTGTGGTTGGGGAACTGATTAAAAACTCTCCTGGAACAATCTCTCTAGGGCAGGGTGTTGTTTCTTACAATCCACCACCGGAAGCAATAGAATTTTTATCCAAATTCTTAGCTGAATCCACTAATAATTTATACAAATCGGTTGAAGGAATTCCCCCGTTGCTGACAGCACTTGCAGGAAAATTGCAAGCCTTCAATGGCATTGAAATCAATGAGGAAAACTGCATCGTCGTGACAGCCGGGAGCAATATGGGATTTATGAATGCCATTCTTGCAATCACTAACCCAGGCGATGAAATTATTTTGAATACGCCCTACTATTTCAACCACGAAATGGCGATCGCAATGGCTGGTTGTCGTGCAGTGTTAGTGGCGACGGATGAAAATTACCAATTACGCCCAGAAGCGATCGCTCAAGCAATTACTCCCAAAACACGGGCTGTAGTCACAATTTCACCAAATAACCCGACTGGAGTTGTCTATTCAAAAGCAGCATTGCGCCAAGTAAATCAAATTTGTGAGACTCGTAGCATTTACCACATCAGCGATGAGGCTTATGAATACTTTACTTATAACGGGGTAAAACACGTTTCTCCTGGCACATTTGGGAGTTCCAAGTACACCATTTCTCTCTTTAGCCTTTCCAAAGCATACGGTTTTGCCAGTTGGCGCATTGGCTACATGGTGATTCCCAAACACTTATTTGTCGCCGTTAAAAAAATCCAGGATACGATTTTGATTTGTCCGCCAGTAATTTCGCAATATGCGGCTTTAGGGGCATTACAAGCAAAAGAGGAGTATTTGCAGAGTAATATAGGTGCGTTGGCTCAAGTGCGGCAATTAGTACTCGATTCCCTTAACCGCTTACAAGGTTTATGTAGTATTACACCCGCTAATGGCGCTTTCTATTTTTTCCTCAAAGTTAATACTCAGATGGACGCTTTTGAGTTAGTTAAAAGACTAATCCAGGAATATAAAGTAGCAGTCATTCCAGGTACAACCTTTGGGATGAATGACGGATGCTACCTACGCGTTGCCTACGGTGCGCTGCAAAAAGAGACAGCAAAAGAAGGTATAGAAAGATTAGTGCAAGGTTTGGAAACTATCGTTGAAAGTTAGAAGTCATTCATATTCCTGCCTCCTTTGCAATCCCAAATATAAAATTGAACAGATGCCAATTATTAATAAGTTAATTGAAATTGAAACTGAACCCAAAATTAATATTTATAATATAACCCCACAAATAAAAGATTTCCTGGCTTCAACATCAATTCAAAACGGACAAGTTTTAGTATTTTCTCGACATACTACAACAGCTTTAGCTATCAACGAAAATGAAGTCAGATTGTTAGAAGATATAAAAGTATTCTTGCAAAAATTAGCACCTGAATCAGACTGTTACTTACATAACGACTTGCATTTAAGAGATATTCCAGAAAATGAGCCGATTAATGCTCACTCTCACTTAATGGCAATGATGCTGACCACTAGTGAGATAATTCCAGTTGTGGATGGTAAATTAGCTTTGGGAACCTGGCAATCTGTGTTGTTTTTTGAGTTGGATGGGCCGCGCAAAAGAACGGTATCTGTCCAAATTTCTGGCGAATAATGCAACTTCGCACTTGCAATCCTTCCAAAACAACCCAAATCTGAGAGAATTACGAAAACGATCAACAAGTGCATCAGTTGAATTTACTTACAGCAATTAAAAATCTGAAAGAATGTTTCTAAGCATAACCTTCCTTTCCAGAAACCAGGACTTTTGTTGTGTCAAAGGTAGACGCAATTAACTATGAAAAATAACGATAACTTTGTATTACGTAATACTTGGTACTATGCTCTGCCTAGTAATCAGATCAAGCCAGGTATGATGGTCAGCCGCATTTTTTTGGGAGAACCTGTGCTGTTAGTCCGTGGACAAGATGGAAAAGTCTCTGCAATGACGGACATTTGTCCGCATCGCGGTGTGCCCTTGAGTTGTGGCAGATTCGATGGACAGGAAGTGGAATGCTGCTACCACGGTTGGCGCTTTAACCCGGCTGGGCGCTGTACTGCGATACCTTCTCTTGTAGAGGAGCAGCAGATGGATTTGAGTCGCTTTGACGTAAAGTCTTATGCAATCCGGGAAGCCCAAGGGAATATCTGGATATATATACCTGATCCTGATAATTCTAAATCTGCTTCTGAGATGGAGATTCCAGTAATTCCAGGGTTTGATGAGCGATTGCCCCAGTTCATAGAGGTGATGAGATTTCCCTGTTTTGTGGATCATGCAGTGGTAGGTCTGATGGACCCTGCTCATTCACCTTATGTTCATCGCGCTTGGTGGTGGCGAAGTGAGCAACTGCACGAGGAAGTGAAGCAATTTGATGCTTCGCCCTACGGCTTTACGATGCGACGACACCGATTACCAGCAAACGGGGGCCGATTATACTGGCTGATTGGCGGTGGTGTGCCAGAAACGGAGATTTCTTTTAGTTTACCTGGAGTCAGAATCGAAGAAACCACCATTGGCAAACATCGAGTCGTTAATTTAACGGCAGTTACACCCATTTCCGACACAGAAACTGAGGTAAATTTTGTTCTTTACTCGACACTTCCTTGGGTGGGATTTTTCAAGCCACTGCTACATGTCCTGGCACAAACCTTCCTGGGACAAGACCGAACGGTTGTGGAAAAACAGCAGATTGGCCTGAAATATAATCCTGTGCTGCGACTGATTAAAGACTCAGATATGCAGGCGCAGTGGTATTACCAATTAAAGCGAGAGTATGCTAAGTCTGTCGCTGAAGGACGAGAATTTGTAAACCCTGTCAAGGGTCAGATACTCCGGTGGCGTGCTTAAATTACTCCAAATTAAATTCTGCAAATTCTCTTTGTCCGTATAGCATATTTCGGTCTACTGCTGACAAAATTTTATTATTGGCACGCTCGCTATTTAAACAGCGACTAACTAACTGCGCCACATCTGCACGATTGATGCTACCACTAATGTGCGGATCTTCAGTCAAAACGCCATTACCCGTTGCTGGTTCTGACTTTAGTCCACCTGGGCGGATGATTGTATAAGTGAGTCCACTGGCAATTAAGTGTTGTTCAGCTTTGTCTTTCTCAGCTAAAACTGTTCCTAGTGCTACTAAAACTTGGGGTGACAGAGCAACAACACTATTGCCAGCACCAATGGAAGACACAAGAATAAATTTTTGTACTCCAGCTTTAACTGCTGCATCCATCAGATTTCTATTACCAGGGTAATCTGCCCTTTCTCCTTCTGATGGTAAACCGCCAATTGTACTGATAACGGCGTGAATAGGTTCATCTGTCGGCATTGCACGTTCTACATCGCCAACATTCAAGGCATCTCCCAAGACTACCTCAATACCGATTTTTTCTAGTTCAGTAGCAACTGCTGCTGTTCTGAGGAGGGCTTTTACCTTTAGCTGTTGCGCTGTGAGATATTGAGCAATTTCTCGACCAACACCGCGACTTGCTCCAGCCAGAAAAATATAAGATGCACTTGTCATAATAAATTTAGCTATTTACGTTCAAAGGATTTTATCAGAGGATTGGCAGCACTTAATAATTGCTCAAGTAGCTGAGATGCTTCTGGTTGCTGGCGAACATAAGTTTCAATAAACAAACTAATGATTTCACCCATCAATAAACGGAAGCTTTCTTGGGGTTGGGTGGCAAGAAAGTCTAACAAGGGTATATCTAGGGTGGAGTCTAGCTGATCAACTATCGAAAAGTGATTTGCCCCATCTAAAAGTACCAGATAGCTATCATTTCGTCCGCCAGTAATTGCTTCTTGGAATGTACGGATGACTGGGGTGGTAGCATTTCCAGAAGTTATACCATAGCGATCGCTATTGTTCGCAATAACTCCATCGCAGGTTCCTCCCATCAGTAGAAGTGGTAGGGAGTCTGGTAAGGGTAAGATAGTACCCGCTTCGTACCCCAATAATAAGGTTCCCATTGTGTGTGAACCATAACCAAAAGATGCTGCGACTTGAGGGAAAAAATGGGGATCAGCATTTTCGAGCGCTACTCTACCACCTGCGGAGTGTCCACCTAAAATTATTCTTTGTAGATCAAGCATTCCAGCTAAAATCCCCTCAGACTGTAGCTGTTCCACTTTCGCTAGCAGTGCTGGCAAAGCCGATGCGGTGGGAACAGTACGATAAATTGTTGGTTTCCCTTTTTCAAAATCAACCCCTGGAGTCAGACTAATTATTCCTGGTATAGCTTCTGCAATCCAGTTAAAGAGAATCACCACTAATCCACGTTCAGCGAGTTTAACCGCCAACCATTGATATTGTTGAGCATCACAGTTAATGCCGTTGAAGAAAATCACTACTGGAAAAGGTGCTTTTTCTAAATCAACTGCCAAATCCCTATTTGTTTGTACCTTACGCCTCAACATCTTTGCTGGATAGAGAATTTTCAGGTGAATGGTATCGTAAGGAGACTGGAAACCCTCGACTTTAGCAGCTTGGAAAAAAGCACGAACTGTCATCTGGTTTTTCCTGATATCATTGAAAATTTTTCTATTACCCAGGTACAACTGATCCTAGCGATCGCAAATAACTGAGTAACTATAATTACAAAAACATAGGACTATTACTGGATTTTTGAACAAAATTCAGTACACCTTTATTCCTTTTTCGCTGTTCCCTCTCTCTATGAGTGGTTCAGTAATCAAATCATAATCCTATATTAGGATAGGAATTATACTTAACCCATTTGCAGGAAGTAGTTTAGTCAACAATTGTGCCAATCTAGCAGATAGCTTTTTTTGGATTGACTTATGGCTAAAAAATCTCAAACAAATCTAGAACAGTACCAAGATGTCAGATTATCTGCCACCACCAGAATCTGGGTAATTACAGTCGCTATTCTTGGAGTTTGCGTCCCACTGTCAGCCGTTACTAGAAGCGGCGCTATTCTTCCTTTGGTTGCTATTGGTGGCGCAGCCGTTGGTACAGTTGCTGTTTGGCGTTCTGATGAGCAAAAATCAAAAGCTAACTATTTGCAACAGCAACAAATTGAACTGTTAGAGCAAAGATTAGCAAATTTAGAAACAATTGTTAGCAGTGATGACTTGAACTTGCAAATGAAAATTAAACAGATTGAGGCAAGAGATACTTTTGGCAACTCCTCTGATGTAAGTACTACACCCAGGCAACCAAAACGCAAAGGTTAAAATTAACCAATGTTCACCATTTATACCAATTTCAGATAATCTCCCTTAAAATAATCGTTACTGAGTTGTTTTTATGTAGGTATTTGTTGACTTAATGTTACGGCAACCTTTGAAATCCCTCTCAGATTAAACTTTCCTTTGCAGTTAGAAGTGTTTCCCTAGAAACAGTATCTGCTTCTCCATCTCCGTTAGAATTGACTGACATCATTTAATTCTATATACTTCAACTGCATCAGTTCATGAAATGTCTAAGTGCAATAATCTCTATTTTTCCCGGAAATATCTGCTTATGGCTGTGTTTTATTAGACTACTAAGATTACTGTATTTTTAATTAACTAAGGTTATAAACTTGAGTAATTGCATTGGTATAGCTTACCGTAGGTATGCAATAGTTTGCCGCAGGAATGTAGATGGATTGGATTAGCTTACTTAAAGCTCAACAAGCTGACTTCCTTCAACGTGTGAAAAAACCTAAAACTTATGACTTATCTTTGCTGGAAAGTCAAGTTAAAGGTTGTCACACGGAAATTATGGCTTTTTGGGGTGAGCCATTGGCTAGACTCCAAGAACTTTCTCGCCAACAAGCAGAAGTTCTCGCCAAAAATCCCCCGCCGACGCCGCCTGAATATCCTGAGCCTCCTGATTGGACGATACCTTTTCCCAAATACTTCCAACAACAAGCCGAAGATTATCTTTTGCGAGAGCATATTGTTGACCGGGTGATAACTGAACGCTTGGGGAATTTGGTAAAAAAGGTATCACAAGATACCGTGGAAAACATGGTTTTAGATGATGAGGGAAATTTGTGTGGTGAAAGCAAATTTTCTTATGTACTAAAAGATAATCCTCAGCTAAGTGTTCAAGTTTATGTTGCTGATGGAGAAAGTTTTAATGGTATTAAGAAAAACAAAATTAGGTGGTCGGTTACCCAAGAAGATTTAAGAAAGCACCAAGTATTAATTTTTTTATGTTTATTTTATCCATCTACAGATAAGCTAGGATACGACGAAAAACAAAGTATAATTACAGGCTTTTTACCTGCCAATCAAATTGAACTTACTGAACCAAAACTCTACATTAATCCGAGTCACTTGTTGTATGCGGGGGGGTTGAGTTGGTATTTAGAATCACTTATTGGTAAAAAAGACACGTCGCCATTAATTCATGAGAAGGCGATCGCAGATACAATACAGACTCTACCATCAGAGCATTGCCTCAAAGATATAGTCGGTGACTGGGAATGCTGGCAGACTTTGCAAGGACACACCAGAGGTATTAATTGCCTAGCTTTCAGTTCTGGGTGTAATAATGGCAAAGCTTTACCCATATTGGCAAGTGGTAGTCGGGGAGAAACGAAACTCTGGGATTTAAGCAAGGGTGAATTAATAGATACATTATCAGAGTATCCTTGGGTGATATCTGGGCTGGTGGATGAAGTGAATTCCCTGGCTTTTAGTTCAGATGGACAGACTTTAGTGAGTTGCGGTGCAGACTCGACAATTAAGCTTTGGCACGTAGGCGCACTAGACTTAATAGATATTTTGCACAAACATAATGGGGTAGTGCGGTGTGCTGCTTTTACTCCAGATGGCAGAATGTTAGCTACAGGGGGAGATGATAGAAAAATTCTGTTTTGGGATTTAATGCAACGTCAGGTTGCGATCGCACTTTCTTTAGATGATACAGCTGCTCATTCTCTAGTTTTGAGTCGAGACGGGGAAACTTTAGTTACAGGTAGCTATCGTAAAATCAAAGTTTGGCGCACCTTACCCCAGACGGGAGTAAAAAGTTTAAAGGATGCAGAACCACTGCATACCCTCATGGGTCATTCTCACATCGTCCGTTCCTTAGCGATCAGTGCAGATGGTAAACTGCTGGTGAGTGGTAGCTGGGATCAAACGATTAAAATTTGGCAATTGGAGACTGGGGAATTACTGCATACTCTTAAAGGACATAGAGATAGAGTCTATGCGATCGCATTAAGTCCCGATGGACAAATAATTGCTAGCGGTAGTGCTGATAAAACCATCAAGTTGTGGCATTTAGAAACTGGGGAATTGCTGGGTACGTTTACAGGTCATGGGAATATAGTCACAGCATTAGCTTTCACAGCTTCCGGCGAGATGTTGGTTAGCGGGAGTTTGGATAAGACAATTAAAATTTGGCAACGAAGTTAATAATTCGTAATTTGTAATTGTAGAGTCTTTGATACTCGCTGGAAAGTCTTTGATATTCGCGCAAGAGTCTTTGATACTCGCTGGAGAGTCTTTAATACTCGCTGGAGAGTCTTTGATACTCGCTGGAGAGTCTTTGATACTTGCTTGAGAGTCTTTGATACTCGCTGGAGAGTCTTTGATACTTGCTTGAGAGTCTTTAATACTCGCTGGAGAGTCTTTAATACTCGCTGGAGAGTCTTTGATACTTGCTTGAGAGTTTTTAATACTCGCTGGAGAGTCTTTGATACTTGCTTGAGAGTTTTTAATACTCGCTGGAGAGTCTTTGATACTCGCTGGAGAGTCTTGGATACTCATGGACAACAAACTTGAAAAAATCTGTGTGCCTCTTTGCCTCTGCCTGAAACTTAAAACTGGGCTAATAGCGTTTCCCAAGTAGTCAGTGAAATTATATACAATAGCTTATCAGTCGCCCATACTCAATAATACTGAGTTAAAACTGACAGTTAAACAACTTTTTAGCTGGTTTAATTTGAGTTAAGTAATATAGTGGTTCTCAGTTGAGTCCAATATAGACCTAACCCTCAACCCCTTCCCTACTAGTGTTGGGAGTAAGACTCAAGGCTTCTCTTCTTTTACTAGAGAGGAATGGAAGTGAGGTCAAAGTCTATTGCATACAAACGAGAAACACTATACGGGTGCTTTTTTACCAAATTAATGATGTTGGAGAATAGTCTATGGCGATGACGAAACTCTGGAAGTTTTTGCAAAACATTCAGGATTTGAACTGGGGACAAGGCGTAGAGGTAACAAAGACTGGAGCCGAAGCTGCTAAAGCCGTGCTTGATTTGGCAAAAGCAATTAAGGAGCAAAAACCCAACGTTCAAAACTTCAAACCATATCTAGAAGAGATTTCGTCGCTATTAGATGTATTTAATTCTCCTCTGGGTCAAATTACCAAAGAAGTGATTCCCTTTGCACCCATCGCCATTACTATACTAAAGTTTATTATTGATGCAACCAACAAAGAGCCAAGTTTAGAAAACTGTGTGCTACTAGTTAGTCAGGCTGCCTACATTGATAGCTTTCAGGACATTCTCAAACAAGATTCCGAATTACTCAATAAAATTGATCAAAACCTTCCAGCTTCTCATGCTTTAACTTTGCAAATTCAGAAATTAGGTGAGCAAGAATTTGATGAGCGGGAAGTGAAAAAAGCCATTCTCTATTTCCACGAATCTCAACTAGCAGAATCATTTAATCAGATTCTACAGCAACGCTTGCAAGAAGCCGGATTAACCGAAACAGAAGCAAAAACCTTAACTGAACGGGTAGCGCGTCACACCGATGAATATATGGAAGACGCATTGGTAGAAGTCGGAGATAAAGCGGACAAAATTTGGAAATGGTATAGCGCTGGAGGAAAAGAAAAGCTAGAGAAGAATCTGAATATTGAAGATTATTTGGAACAGGTAATTAAACCGAAGCCAGAAGAAAACATTTTTGATGAAACCCATATTACCTTTCGAGATTTGTATGTACCTTTGCAAGTCAAAGAACTCGATTTCAACGACGATGCAAATCTTGAACTGGAAGCGTGGGTTAAGGCAATATTGAATGAGCTAGATGCAAAACACAAACAAGTTTTGTTTATTCAGGGCGAAGCCGGACGGGGGAAAAGTGTTTTTTGCCGGATGTTTGCCGATTGGGTGCGGCGAGAATTGCATCCTAGCTTTACCCCAATTCTGATTCGGTTGCGAGATTTGCGCGTACTAAAAGATAACTTAACTGATACTTTAGAAAACTATTTACAACACCTTGATTTTGTCACCAGTGATTCAGGCTGGCTGACAGATAAAAATACTCGCTTTTTATTTTTACTGGATGGGTTTGATGAGTTATTACTAGAAGGACGCGCAAGTGGCGGCTTGAAGGAATTTTTAGGACAGGTAGAAGATTTTCAGAAAGGCCAACTTTGTCATCATCAGTTTTTAGTTACCGGTCGTCCCCTAGCCTTGCAAGGAATTGAGCGCTTCCTTTCACAAACCAAAAGCTTGAAGCGTGTCGAACTTCAGCCAATGAATGACTCGCTTCGGCAAATATGGATGGAAAAATGGGCAGTTGCGGCTCAAGTTAACAAGAGTGAGTTTGAGGAATTTTTGCAGGCTTGCCCTGATGAAGTCAAAGATAACCTGGCGCGAGAACCCTTACTACTCTATTTACTGGCGCGGATGCACCGAGACAATCGGCTCAACCTTGAAATGTTTGTAGGTGCAGACGGTATTAAGGCAAAAATCCGCATCTATGATGAAGCGGTGAAGTGGGTACTAGAAAAACAGCGTGATAGTGAAAATCAAAATGATAACTCCCGCTTGACTGGATTTGAGAGTGAAGATTTGCGGCAATTTCTCACTGAAGCTGCTTTGTGTGTGGTGCAGTCTGGGAACGAATCTGCCAGAGTGACGATGTTAGAAACACGGCTCAAACATAGCAATAACCCAGCTGCAAAGTTAATTCAGCAAGCTAGACAGGAGAATTCTCTCGAAAAAAATCAACAAGACAAGCTACTAAATAATTTGTTGACGGCATTCTATATCAAACCTGCTTCAGGTGATAAAGGCGGCTCAGTGAAGTTTGTTCACAAGAGTTTTAGCGAGTTTTTATTTGCAGAACGGTTACTAGAAAGCTTTGTAGATTGGACAACGAAGGTAAGCAAGCGTCAGCGCGAAGAAGACTTAGTTACTACATTCGCAATGGAAAGGCAGATTTACGATTTATTGGGTTATGGAAATTTAACCCTTGAGATTGTGGAATATTTGATGGGATTGTTGGCTGAGAGTTCAGAATTTCACGAAGTGGAACGCTTGTGCCAACTGTTCCAAAGATTAGAGGATTTCTACTTCCGTTGGTGCGATGGGGAATTTATTGATGCAGAAGATGTAAACCATCCCCAGATGAAGAAAAAACAATTGAGGGAGCAATTACCAGAGCGAGAAAATCACTTGGGATTGCGACAAGTGGATGTATGTACAGGGCTGAATGTGATGATTTTACTTTTTGAGTTGTATCGCTATGCCCAAACAAAAGACGACCTCAAAGACAAAATAAGTTTTCACCCCTGCGGTAAACCTGATACCGATCAGTTTGACTTAGAACGCTTGCTCCGTATTATCGGCTATAGTCACTGCCTCAGTGTCTTTGCCTTTAATAGCAACTTAAGATTATTTCTCAGGGATACCGACCTCAGCCGTGCCGACCTCAGTAATGCCGACCTCAGTAATGCCGACCTCATCAGTGCCAACCTTAGCCGTGCTAACCTCTGGGGTGCCAACCTCAGCTATGCCGACCTTAGATTTGTCAACCTCAGCTATGCTGACCTTAACTTTGTCAACCTCATCGATGCCAACCTCAGCGATGCCGACCTCAGTAATGCCGACCTCATCAGTGCTAACCTCGTCAGTGCCAACCTCAGTGGTGCCAACCTCAGTGGTGCCAACCTCGTCAGTGCTAACCTTAGCCGTGCCAACCTTAGCGGTACTAACCTCAGTGGTGCCAACCTCAGTGGCGCCAACCTCAGTGGTGCCAACCTTAGCAGTGCCAACCTCAGCAGTGTCAACCTCAAAGTAATTGTATGGAACAGCAACACAAAATGGCTCATTGCTAGGGAATTGCATAAAGCAGTAGGCGTATCTCCAGAGTTGGCGCAACACTCAGCTTTTGCGGCTGCGATCGCCTTAAGTCAAGGCATCAGTTGGGTGAGAGAAGGCAAAATTAAAGAAGCACAGGAAGCTTTCAAGCAAGCACAAAGATTTGACCAAAGTTTGAGAAACTCTGCTGAATTTTGGAATAGCATTTGCTGGGTTGGCTGTTTGCACGGTTATGCTAAAAATTTGCTCCCTATCTGTGAAAAAGCTGTTACTTTAGACCCTGACAATAAACGCTATCAAGACAGTCGGGGACTTGCTAGAGTACTGACAGGCGACTTGGTAGGAGCTTTAGAAGATTTTCAATCTGCTGTAGACAGTGGCGCACTTGATTTCTCAGAAGATATGAAGCAGCGACGGCTACGCTGGATAGAAGCACTGAAGTCAGGAAATAATCCCCTCACACCAGAGGAATTGGAGGAGTTACGGGAGGTTGAGAGTTAACACACCCTCAATTGTCGATGGTGCGGTTACGCTAAAGCGATAACACAAAGCCAGTTGCTACAACGGAGGGAACCTCCGCAACGCACTGGCTCCCCTACTTGCGTACCTAAAGCTATTGTCGAAGCGTTAGAAAAAGGCGGCTATGACAGTAATTACCTATAAATGGACAATTGAACGCTATCACCGAGCAATAGAAGCAGGCATCTTTGATGACCAACCCATTGAACTATTGCGCGGCGACCTCATAGTTATGCCCCCAGAGCGAGAATCCCATGCCTACTACAATACCCCCTAGCCTTTGGTGATGTGATGTATTAGTCCAAGTTCATCGCTTCGTAGGTTTTGTAAAAATATAATTTCTAGCGGCTGTCATAGCTTGCTTACCCGTAGGCGATCGCACGCCCATAATAAAACTATCCCCTCTATGCTATTTACTTATGGCGATCGCAACTCAACCCCAACTAACTTTAGAAGAGTTCCTCAAACTGCCAGAAACTGAACCAGTATCAGATTTTATCAATGGAGAAATCATTCAAAAACCCATGCCCCAAGGTGAACATAGCCGACTACAGACTAAATTTTGTAACGTCATTAATAACATAACTGAAAGCCAAAAAATTGCTTACGCTTTCTCAGAACTGCGTTGTACCTTTGGCGGTGCTTCTATCGTTCCTGATTTGGCGGTGTTTCGCTGGGATAGAATTCTTAAAACTTCATCTGGCAGAATTGCTAACTGCTTTGATATTCATCCTGACTGGGCAATTGAGATTCTTTCCCCAGACCAAAGATTAAAAAAAGTGTTGAGTAAATTATTCCATTGTTCGCGCAATGGTACTGAATTAGGCTGGTTAATCAACCCGGAAGATGAAAGTGTGCTAGGGCTTTTTCCTGGACAGCGAGTGGAATTATACGAAGGTGCTGATAAATTACCCATCCTGGAGGGGATCGAGTTGGAATTAACACTTGAAGAGGTTTTTGGTTGGCTGAGTTGGATTTAGTATTTATCACAAACGAAAGATGCGAGGCGTAGCAAGCTTTGAGAGAAGGCGATCGCACGCCCATAATAAAACTATCCCCTCCATACTATTTACTTATGGCGATCGCAACTCAACCCCAACTAACTTTAGACGACTTTCTCAAACTACCGGAAACTGAACCAGCATCAGATTTTATCAACGGAGAAATCATTCAAAAACCAATGCCTCAAGGTGAACATAGCTTGCTCCAAGCTACTCTTTGCGAAACAATTAACGGCATAGCTAGAAGTCAAAAAATTGCTTTGGCTTTCCCAGAACTGCGCTGCACCTTTGGCGGTGCTTCTATCGTCCCTGATGTCTCTGTGTTTCGCTGGGATAGAATTCCTAAAACTCCATCTGGCAGAATTGCTAACCGCTTTGAAATTCATCCCCACTGGGTAATTGAAATTCTTTCCCCAGACCAAAAGTTTACAAAAGTATTGAGTAAATTATTGCATTGTTCGCGCAATGGTACTGAACTCGGCTGGTTAATCAACCCAGAAGACGAAAGTGTGCTAGGGATTTTTTCTGGACAGCGATTGGAATTATACGAAGGTGCTGATAAATTACCCATCCTTGACGGTATCGAGTTGGAACTAACTGTAGAACAAGTTTTTGGCTGGTTGAGTTTGACGTAAAAAAGCGATCGCATTTCCCAAAGAAAGTTGCAAAGGATTGTATCTGTGGGTTTATTGTAGAAACTGGGCGGTACAGCGCTTCGTGTGTACCATAAAAATTTGTATGCCGTACTTTTATGCAAAATCAACTAGGATTGGTTCTGAAACTGCTTTTACTCTCAGCTTTGTTATCAGTATTAATTAAATATGCAGGGCCAAGTCTATTAATTCCGGCGACAGCAACCAACGCGCTAATTATAGTATTGTTGCCGATTGTGATAATGGCGATCACGCTACTGTGGCGATTCCAAGCACAGAAACAAAATTAACTCAAGCCATCCACGCACAAGTGACTAAAATCAGTTAACCTAGCTTAATTACAATAAAATTGCATCTCGCCAACCGTTGGGAGTTAGCCTGTGAACCTCGGTCAATGGATCGGCTTAATCGCCATAGTTATTTCTTTATACATCCTGTGGCAAATTCGGGAAGTGCTTTTGCTCATGTTTGCCGCAGTTGTGTTAGCCACCACCTTAAATCGGCTAGCGAAACGCTTCCAAAGCTTTGGCATGAAGCGTGGATTCGCCGTCCTCCTGGCAGTAGCTATCTTTTTTGCAGGTGTCGTGGGTTTTTTCTGGCTAATTGTGCCACCATTTGCAGAGCAATTTCAAGAACTAACCTATCAGGTTCCTAAAGGGTTTGGGCGCTTTAATAGTTGGCTTGACGCCCTGAGAACTCGTATCCCTAACCAGTTGGTTCCCTACATCCCAGATATCAACAGCCTCATCCAACAAGCGCAGCCCTTTGTCAATCGGGTACTAGGAAACTCCTTTGCTTTTGTATCTGGCTCTTTGGAAGCCGTCCTCAAGATTTTGCTAGTGTTAGTTTTAACAGGAATGATACTAGCCGATCCCGTGGCTTACCGCAAAGTCTTTGTGCGGCTTTTTCCTTCGTTTTATCGGCGGCGGGTAGATGGGATTTTAGATAAGTGCGAAGTCTCTTTGCAGGGATGGATTACAGGTGCTTTCATTGCCATGTTTGTAGTTGCGCTGATGAGTCTGATTGGCTTATCAATTTTGGGTATAAAGGCAGCACTAGCTTTAGCGATTTTGGCAGGATTTTTGAACTTAATTCCCAATCTGGGGCCGACAATTAGTGTAATCCCAGCAATGGCGATCGCTTTATTGGATGATCCCTGGAAAGTTATCGCTGTCTTAATTCTCTACCTTGTTATTCAACAGGTTGAGAGTAATTTCATCACGCCAATTGTAATGGCACAGCAAGTTTCGTTGCTGCCAGCCGTAACCTTAATTGCCCAATTATTTTTCGTCACTTTCTTTGGCTTTTTAGGATTATTTCTGGCGCTACCCCTGACTGTTGTCGCTAAGATTTGGTTGCAAGAAGTACTGATCAAAGATGTTTTGGATGAATGGGGGAATAACCATAGAAAAGAGACTGAGTTGGTAATAGTTTCTGAATCCCCTGGAGTAGATAAGAATTGGACAGCAGAAAGTCCCGACATTAATCGGGAGCGACGAGTTGATGATGATATCTTGCAAAAAGAAGATTAGTGTTTTTTAGGCTAAGGTTTCCCCAAGAAAATCGGTTCTCCTGCAATATCATCTAAGCGGATGCTGCCTAACAAATTGCGCCACTCTGCTTGCAGTGCTGCATCTTTGGGATTTTGATCGCGCAGTTGGGCCAGTGTGGTCAGTGCCTCGTACCATATCCCGTTTTGGGCATAGATAACATAGCGTTTTAGAGGTTCTGTCGTTTGTAGCTCTTTGAGAACGGCTGGATTCAATTGGACTCGTTGTATTACCCCTTCGACGAAAGTCGGGGGAGAATTCTTTTCTTGGTCACAGTTAATGGTGAAAAACCAGCGATATTGTTTGTTTAGTGCCAAAGCAGGAGCAGTGGTAGGCAGAGAAACGTTGATGACTCCCGGTTTATCTGGTAGAGCGATCGCTTTTCGGTAAATCTCGTTATCGTCCTGATCTTGCAGTACAAATTCAACTTCATAGGGTGAATCTTTGGTATACGGCACATAAAAAAACCAACTAGGACGTTCCAGCGTTGTCTGTCCCCAGACATTGATTACTGAGTTAGCTTCTTCGGTAAAGTGCACTAAAGCAGTCAGATCAGGTTTAGTAGCCGGACATCCAGCCACCTGCCCGCGCTTCGCTCCACCACGAACCCGACCTCCAGGAGGGCGACCAGCTGGAATTGGAGGTTGATTAAAGGTTTTGGCTTGAGCAAGGGTCGTTTTAGCATCAGAGCGTAGGCGTAGCCCGTTGTAGGCATCGCTAGGAGAAGAACCAATTGGTTTTGCCAGTACTGGAGTCAGACTAGCTAGTAAACTGGTGCAGCTAAAAGCTACTACTAAAAACAGTTTTATCGATTGTAAATTTGACTTCATAGAAACCTGTAAGTATACAAACCTTTTGGGATTATCTGCTGGTTATCTAAAAATTTAATAAAAAAGTCTTTTCCTATTCCTTAGTGAACTCCAAAAATTGGCGTTGCAGAATAGTGCGATGAATTGGGGCAAGCTCTTGAGGCAGGGGAGGCAGCACTTTGACTACGCTCAGTGACCAGGAGCAGGGGGGGAATTTTGGAAGTTGCTAAATCATCCCGCTTTCTCTGCAACGCCCAAAAATTAAATTATCCAAATTCTTCTGTCCAATACAATTATCAGATACTTCTCCCCCTGCCTGCTTTAACAGATAAATTTTTTAAGCCAAGCTGCCCTATTCCCCACTCGCCACCCGAACTTTTGTTTTTGAACTATAAATTGACATCAAGCCAACCATAAGAACTAACGACAAAGCCGAAGGTACAAAAGGCACCCAAGCACCGGAAATTAACAGACTAAAGCAAACTATATATAGAACACTAGAGGTAATACTGACTGCCAATGCTAACCAAGGCAACGAAAGCTTTCGCCAAGCCAGGACTCCCCCTACCAAAGACCATCCCCAAATCCAGGACATCTCAGCCCACAGTGACCAAACCCGCAGCAACGGCCGTCCATTTTGGACTGCACCAAGAATCTGGCTGACCATATGCGCTTGTACTAACACTCCTGGCATTTGCTCATCTAAAGGAACGCCATAGGGTGTAGGCCAGGTGTCTGGCGAATCCCCCTTTGCTGTCACACCAATCAAAACAATTTTGTCTTTGATAGCACTAGGGTTAATCGGACTAGATAAAAATTGATTTAGCTTCACCTGTTCGGCTATTTGTTTTGAGGAACGGTAGTTGAGCAAAATTTGACCGCCATTAGCATCGATATCTTGATAGCCGCCAGTACGAGATTTCAGGTTCGGAAAAATAGTTTTACCCAGTTGCAAATTCCCTTCAGGGGTGAACTTTGGTTCAATTCCTAAAGGGCGCAGATAGAGTGAGGCCAATTGTAGACTGAATGCAAAGGAAGCAGGACACAACGATGTCGCCTCTTGGTTCATGAACAGGAGATGCCGACGGATAACTCCATCACGATCGTGAATAAAGTCACTGAATCCCAGATTTGTTTTAGGGATTTCTGGTGGCGGCTGATTGCCTGGGATATTTACTGTGCCATCGCTGCCCTTACATACACCAATCAAGTTCTGAGTTTTTTCAAGACTATTAATTAAATCTGGTTCTTTAGCCTTAAAATCGCGGTAGATATCCAAACCGATCGCCCGGGGTTGGTACTGATTGAGTTTTGCCAGGAGTTTGTTAAGAGATTTTTCGGAAATGGAAGCTCCAATCAAGGACTCGTCATTTTTTCGTTGAATTGCCAGATCCTCATCGTCAATTGTGATTATGAACAGTCGGGGATCAAGTTTCTCCGCAGGGCGCGATCGCATCATCTGGTCAAATGCTTGAATTTCTGGATTTTCCAGCAATCCCAGCAATCTCATCCCACAAACGAAGCCTGTAATCGCCAAACTGGATAACAAAGTTATTGCCAATCTGCGTTTGGTAGACACAGCTAAATTTGGTATATCTTCAGTTTTTGTAGACCTTAATTCATCCCAACTGGGTGGAAGCTGCGCTGGATTTTGGCAAATCATTGGTAGCCAAGTTGCACAAGGAAATTGATCCTCAAGCCCTTGCAATCGTTCCCGCCCTTGACGTACCGCTTGGTATAAAGACTCACCACCGGCAAAACCTTCGAGAAAATATTTTAAGAATTCCTTGGCAACCTGGTCTGGGACAGGCTCACGCATGATGATCATCTGAGGGATTTGCAAATCAGCCAGTTCTCGCGCCAATCCCAATCCATCACAGGAGTTAAATATAGCTAGTTGCAAACCATTTTCAATGGCTTTCCTGAGAGCATACTTTAGCTCGCCAATGGTGAGGCTATCAGTTTTATTCAGGTAAATTCGTCCGCTTTCGCCATTTTTGTTACTGGAACTGTGCCCAGCAAAAAAGAGAATATCCCAGTTTTTTCCCCAAAGATGGTCAGTCAATTCTTTCCGTTGTGGTTCTACTAGAAAGGTAACCTCTGCATTACTACATTGTTGCAGTAAAGCTTGATCAGCCTGGGTGTCAATCCCCTGACTATTGCCCACAATTGCCAAAATGTTGACTAATTTATTTAAAGTGCGTGGTTTTTGGATGCGATCGTAGGATGGTGAAGAAAGGGCGATTTCAGCCTTGGGGTAGCGTTCTAATAAATCCCACAGATGCCAAGGTAATAGCTGCAATTGGCTATTTTCTGTTTGCAAAATTACCCGCACTTCTTCTGTGGACGACAATCTTTCTAACCATTTTTCCCTCAAAGGGCGAAATTCCTCTGCTCGCAGCCAGGTATTAAAGCGGGCCCGCAAAATATGGGAAGCGTTTTCGCAGTCTTGAACCATTGATACATTCGTCACCTGCATTTTGTCAGCATAAAGACGATAACGATTGCCTATCTGCCGATAACTAGACTGCCAATGACTATAGTAGAGTGGCATTTCAGGAAATGGAGGTAGCTTACCCGTAATTTCTGTTGCAGCCCGCTCGTGTTCTTCACCAATTTGGAGGGTGACAGCAAACCCTTGCTCAAAACTACCCTCTCCGAATTTTAGAATCACTAACTTACCCATGACTGTGCTATCCCCCTGTGCAAAACCATGCCCTGTTCTAATGTCTCATAACAAGCTCCCCAAGCTTTTACAGACTTTTTTCAAAATCTCCAAAAGTCGGCTTGAATCTTTAATTTTTAATTTTTAATTAACCAATTACCACTTAATAAATTACCGACACAAAGAGAAAATAGCTAGATGCTTTAAATCCGAAAATGTTCGGTAATGCTAGTATCATTTATGGCTACCCTAACGCTAAATTGCTCTGTTGGTTCGCCGCGAAACTGCAACTGAATGTAGTTGTCTAGTTTTCTAGATTGAGCATCTAGAAATACTGTTCCCGAACTATCTAAAACAGTGAGATGAACTCCTAGCGGTAAGTAGATTTGATTCCCAGTGGCGTGCAATTGGAGATGAATACTGGTTTGCTGATCTTTTTCTGGGCTGATTTCCACAATCAACATGACGGGTTGGTTGAGAATTTGGATACCCAAATCAATCAGTTTTGCACGTTTAGTAATTGATTCTGGTTGGTTAAGGGCATTTAGTTGCAAAGTTTCAGGACTGCGAAAAGCATAATTTGGTCTGAGTTCTGGCACATTCCACAGGGATTCAATCGTCTGCCAACCTGTTTCAAATATACCAGCAAACCACTGACTTAAATTCACCAGTGAACTAACTGGTGATTGGCGCAGTTGATCTAAGTGGTCGATAAAGGCTTCCAATGGTTGTAGTTGTGCTAAAGGCAGCGTTTCAGTTGCGACACTAGGGATAAAACCAAGCAGCCTCGCTTCTTGGAGTGATTCATCAAATTGAATTACTAAATAACCAACTCGTTCTTCCCAGGTTTCTGGAGGAATGGAACATACCTGCTGATGCAGATGGACAGGACGACACTCCAGACGACCAATTGAGGGAACCTCTAAGTCAGCTACATTCCCACAGAGCCGCATGATGGGATTCCAGCTGTCACTAGCTTGCAGGTCAGTAGGAATATCCATCATTTCTAAGTAGTCATTTACCACCCATACAGCCAGAGTATTCAGCCGAACTTGCTCTGCTTTTTCAGAATTTGGCTGCTGGTTAGCAAATTGCTGGGCAGTTACGCGAGCTGATTGGGAAATTGGCAATGTTAAAGCGAAATCGTCTAGCTGATAGGTGGAGTTATTCATAAGTTAATTTCTAGTGATCGATCAATGCTGCTATATACATATCACCCGTATTTACTAAATTTATGCCACAAAATGGAGAATGATTATTCGAGAAACAGAAGGGGTTAGGGCGTGTTTTCAAACTACTCGTTCAGCCTCCTAACTTTTTAGGGACTTCCAACTAAAAAAATATCCCATCCCTGCGGGACGCTACGCGTAGCAAGATCCCCAAAAGGTACGCATTTAGGGCAGGGGGTATCTCTAAAGGTTCGATGTATAAAAAAAACTTTTCAGACTCCTCTCACACGATTTGTTTAATGTCTGAGCGAAAAGTTTTGTAAAGATTGTGGCTAGTTTGTGTAAAAATCGCAATCTATACGTGAGATATATACAGATTCGCAAGTTGGTGCGTTTGAATTCGAGGTCTTTTATGACTAACGACTGGAGAAAACAACTAGATGTACAACTTAAAGAATTAGCTCTCAAAGCCCAGCAACACCCACACGCGACCAAAGAACAGCGAGTAGCTTTAACACGGCTGATGAATGCCATTTGGCAGTCGGGTAGGCTTGTTCATCCTTATAGGGGTCAATTTCAACTAATTTATGAAGATATTTATGATGAGGCAGTACAAAATCTATTTTTATATCTTTGTCAAGATGACAATATTAATAAGTATGATCCAGAACGCGGTGAAGTTATAACCTGGGTAAATATGCTATTAAGTAAACGCTTTTTTCCAGAAGCTATCCCCAAAGTTATCGGCAAAGGAAATGAAATAAATCTCGAAGACTCTCATCTGGAAAATATACCATCACTTCAATCTAAATCTATGTCTTTATCTGAACAAATAATAGAATGTATAGAATCTGACCCGGATCTGATTTTTTGCAAAGAACACATAAAAGGCCATCCAGAAGCAAATTTTCAAGCTATAGCTAAAAGAAGATGTTCTGGAATTCCTTGGAAAGATATTTCGGCAGAATGGGGCATTGGAATCACATCTCTACATAGTTTCTACCAACGATGTCTGAAAAAGTTTACTGATAAACTTCAAGAATATTTATGTATTTAATACTTCCTAAAATTTAAGCATTTGGTCAAAAAAGATGGACAAAATTGCAGATATTTTAACAACATTTACAGGGCCTATACCGCCAGATGGAAGACATCGAGCAGAAAAGTTACGTAGGCAACAAGCCACGCAAAAAAAAGCTGAACAAGTTTATCTCAATACTTTGTCTGTGTCTTTCGTAAATTCTTATCTACAATACATGGGATTTGAGACAGACTTAGACAAGAGTGATTGCAACCCTTTACAGCAGACACTTATGGATGTAGCTGATTTGTCGCTGAAAAATTTGGGAGCTTTAGAATGCCGCCCTGTGTTGGAAGATGCACAATTTGTTTACGTACCGCCTGAGGTACATTCAAATCGAATTGGCTATGTGGCTGTGCAGATAAAGAAATCATTTCGAGAAGCGACGCTGCTGGGATTTGTCAGGCAGGTGCAAACTGATTTTTTACTAATTAACCAATTGCAGCCTTTGGACAATCTACTAGAGTATTTAGAAGAACTTACTCAAGTGAAGCAAGCTGAATTAGCTTCTCAATCACTCACTTCTAATAAGACTTTAGTTAAATTAAAACAATGGTTAGAGAATATTTTTGAGGGTGGTTGGCAAGAAGTTGAAACTTTTTTTGATCATCAAACAGCTAATCTAGATTGGAGTTTAAGAGGAGCTAATAATTCTTTTATTAGCAGGGGTAAGCTGATTGATTTAGGAAAAACAGAAACCATTCAAGGCGTAATTCTAGTAGTTGCTTTCATTCAAGAGAAGGAGCAGGAAATAGACATTATCGTAGAAGTGCATCCTACATCCCAAGAAAGTTATCTGCCACCAAATCTCCAACTGATGGTGCTTGATTTTGAAGAAGCAGAGGAAAAATCTATTATGGAAGCGCAAACTAGAAGCACTAACAAGAATATTCAATTGCAGTTTAGTGGCAATGTGGGAGAACGTTTCAGTATTAAATTGGTATTAGGGGATATTAGCGTTATAGAAAGTTTTCTCATCTGAAGCGAAAAACAATAGGGGTGCTGCAAATGGGAAAGTTAGTTGTTCTGAAGCTAGATGGCGATTTGGAGTTAGGGGTGCGGGTGACACTGGAGATTGGAGAAGATGGCAAACGCCCCAGCATAGAAACCTTTGGTTATTTACCTCCCAATCTAGAAATAGCTAAAGCAATTGACGAGTGGCGGTCAACTTATTGTAGTTTAGGAAATGGCCGCATCAAAGCCAAAACAATTATTTACGATGGTTCTATTACCCAGCGGCGTGATGACTGTCAAAATAAAGCTTGTGAATTGCGATCGCACTTAAATCACTGGCTAAAGTCAGAGTCATTTTGTCGGATTCGGGAAAAATTGTCTATACACGTAAAGCCCAATGATGAGGTGCGAGTGCTGATTCGCACTTACTCTATACAGCTACAGAAACTTCCTTGGCATATATGGGATTTGGTTGAGGACGATTACCCCAAAGCCGAAATAGCTTTGAGTATTCCAGAGTCAGAACAAGTAACTGTATTGCAGACATCTACCTACAGACAGAAAATAAAAATATTAGCGATTTTGGGCAATACAGCAGGTATTGATGTGGACAAAGACTGCGAATTATTAAAAAAATTGCCCAATGCTGCCACAACCTTTTTGACACAGCCCCAACGTAATCAGATCAACGATCATCTGTGGAACCAACCTTGGAACATTTTATTTTTCGCTGGTCATAGTAGAAGCGAGGGTGAAACTGGTCGCATCTATATCAATGACAAAGATAGTTTAACAATTGCAGACTTGAAATATGCCCTGGCAAATGCCGTCACCAATGGGTTACAGTTGGCGATTTTCAACTCTTGTGATGGATTGGGATTAGCGCGAGAACTACAAGATTTACATATTCCCCAAATCATTGTCATGCGGGAACCTGTGCCTGATCTGGTGGCGCAAGCATTTTTAAGGCATTTTCTGGCAGCTTTTTCTTCAGGCGCATCTTTATATGTTGCAGTTCGCACTGCCAGAGAAAAACTGCAAGGATTAGAGGACAAATTTCCAGGGGCAAGTTGGTTACCGATAATTTGTGAAAATCCTGCTGCTGTGCCGATAACTTGGCCAAAGCCCCGAATTAAATCCAACAGCCTACTGATAAGGGGATTGCTAATGAGCGTGATGCTCACCATCAGCGTGCTAGGAGTCCGGCAAATGGGAAGATTGCAAACATGGGAGTTACAAGCTTATGATCAATTGATGCGATCGCGTCCCCAAGAAAAGCAAGATCCGCGCCTGTTGATAGTCACTGTTACCGAAGAAGATTTTCAGTTACCAGAACAAAAGGAAAGAAGAGGGTCGCTATCGGAGCTAGCACTAGCTAGGCTTTTGGAAAAACTTGCACAGTTCCAACCCAAAGCCATTGGCTTGGATATTTATCACGATCAGCCATCACAACGCAACCAAGCTTCTTTGGCGGCTAGGTTGAAAACAGATGACAGGCTTTTTACAATTTGCAAAGTTCAAGAACTTACAAAAGACCGTCCGGGAATTTCACCTCCTTTGGGGGTTCCGCTAGAACGCCAAGGATTTAGTGATATTATCCCAGACTCAGACCACGTTCTGCGTCGTCATTTATTGGCAATGCAACCAGCAGACGTAACCTCCCCTTGTACTGCACGCTACGCCCTTAGTGCCCAACTAGCATTCCACTACTTGCAGGCAAAAGGCATTTCTGCCAAATACACTGATTTTGGGGATTTGCAGTTAGGCAA
The DNA here is from genome assembly GCF_014696655.1 of Nostoc sp. FACHB-888. Lineage (NCBI taxonomy): Bacteria > Bacillati > Cyanobacteriota > Cyanophyceae > Nostocales > Nostocaceae > Nostoc > Nostoc sp. FACHB-888. The sequence continues at coordinate 28,748 of NZ_JACJQM010000029.1, forward strand.
GGTTGTTTTTAAGCGGTTGCAGCCTCAGATGGGTGGCTATCAACAAGCAGATACAGGCGGCTACCAAATATTGCTCAATTACCGCTCTTTCCAAAATTCTCCTGGAGAAATTGCTCCTAAAGTCACACTCACAGATGTTCTTAGGGATAAAGTCAACGCTGAACAAGTCAAAGACCGAATTGTTCTCATTGGTACTACTGCCCAAAGCTTTCGTGATTATATTCCTACCCCCTACATGACTGGGCAGGGTTTTTCCGAAGAAATACCAGGGGTGATTCTGCAAGCACAAATGGTCAGTCAGCTGGTGAGTGCCGTTATAGATGGGCGACCTTTGATATCAGTTTTGCCCGTTTGGGGCGAAGTTTTGTGGATTTGGAGTTGGTCAGTGGTTGGAGGTGCAATTGGCTATGCCGGATTACAGGCGATCGCACTAAGCGATCGGTCAAAACTATATTTAGTATTGGCGGGAGGAAGTATACTTGCGCTCTTATACGTTTTTTGCTTAATTTTCTTTTACCAAGGGATTTGGGTTCCGCTAGTTCCGTCAGCTTTGATTTTAGTGGCTAGTGGCGGCACAGTGGCAATTTACCTATTTTCACAACAAAGCAGTGACAACTGATTTTTACAACTTGAGGTATAAATAAAAATGAAATTATCTATGCAAAAGATTCAAGTTTTCCTCGCCGTTAGTTTAACATTTTTTAGCTGTATAAATGTGCAGGCACAGTCTGCAAATCCTAATGGAGAATTAAACCCATCATTAATTTTTGCTGCACCGCCTCCACCAAAAGACATCGGGGAACCAGGTAAGCGAGCGGAAGCAGGTAGCCGTGGTTGTGGTCAGGATATCAATAAGCCTCTGGCTTCTTCTCAAAAACGGCTTACAGCTTTAGTACCTGTTTATTCAAACTCAGAATTGGTGTTTGGAACAACGATCAGAGAGCATCCTAGTTTCGTATTCTATATTCCTTATGCATCGGACTTTGCATCTGGAGAGTTTGTCCTAGAAAATGAAGCAGGAGATCAGACTATTTATAAAACTTCTTTAACGGGGACACCTGGAGTAGTCAGCCTTCGCTTGCCATCAAAAGCAGCACCTTTAGAGATTGGCAAGCAATACCGATGGTATTTTAACATCTACTGTCAGAAGGATAACCAAATTATTGCTAATGTTGAAGGCTATGTAAAACGGGAGCAACTAAAACCTGCTTTGAAAACTCAATTGGAAAAAGCAACACCAAGCCAGCAAGTAAATCTTTATGCAGCTAATGGTATTTGGTATGAAGCGCTGAGTGCTGCTACTGAATTGCGTCGCACCAATTCGCAGGATACTTCTTGGACGGCGCTGTTGCAAGCTGTGGGTTTGAATGATTTTGCAACTGAACCAAAAGTAGAGTGCTGCAATCTTGAAAATTAGGGCATTGCATAAATCCAATTCGCAATTCGCAATGGGCTAACGCCCCGCTCCGCTAACGCAATTCGCAATTCCCAATAAATCCCGCAACTATGCAACGCCACAATTAGGAGTGAAGAGCGATCGCTTTTGGAGAAAAGTCAGCGATGCTCTACACTGACTCAATGGTTAAGTTGATTAACTTACAGCCACAACTGACTTTTTACGGTTAGAACGCTTGCGGTCTGATTTTTTCTTCAGTCCAACTGCTTGAGCTTGATCGCTATCTGATCCATATTGCCCGCGCACAACTTCTTTCATAGCTAATACAGCATTGTGAAATTCCCATTCTGCTAATCGCGCAGCATCAGCAGCAGCACGGTATAAAGTTAGTTTCTCGATTTCGGCTTGTTGAAAACTCAACATAGTTTGATAAGCTTGCTGTAGGTTTGCAGCAGAGGCATCAGCACGGGTTGTATTGTATGTGTTAATGGTTTGAAAACCGTGCAATGAAGTAATATCTTGACTAATTGATTGAGGAGGCAAACGGCGTGTTGTATCTTGGGTAGCCATATATGTATCCCGTAATAAAGTATACATTTAATATACCCATTACAACTCTAAAGCTAACAGGAGGCTTTTACAGCTATTTTCGGGTAAATGTACCACATCTTTTTTATCTCACGTAAAGCCGCTCCAGACGCACAGACGAATTAAGAGTGTGGTTAAAAACATGAAAACTGCTGTAAATTATGTCAGCCGATACAATCGAATTGTCAGCCAATACAATGGCATTGTTAATCAAAACAATCGAATTGTTAGTTGATGCAATGACACTGTTAGCCGATGCAATAACATTGTCAGTTAATGCGATCGCATTGTCAGTCGATACAATTCCATTGTTAGTCAAAACAATGGAATTGTCAGTCGATGCGATCGCGTTGCAAATCAATGAAAAAAAACAGATTGCAATCAGGTAGGTGGCTAAGAAGAAATGTCCAGTGTTATGGCTTTTAAAAAACTTTTTGGTTTACTGATGCATTACCTGGTATTTTCCCTTAATCTACATGTGCTAAGTAAGTTAGTAAGAATAAATCAAACTAGATTTAAGTAATGTCAAAAATATTAAGATTAATTTGTAGTGATCGGCTTCAGCTATCATTTGAGGGCTAAAGTCCTTTCTACGAAACGCTGCGCGTAGCTGGCTTTTGAGCAGGGGTACACTACAAACCTTGAATTATTCACGCCGCTCTACTTAAAAGCTCAGTACTAATCTAAATTTAGAGGATTTTGATTATGCCTAGATTTACGGTTCCACCCAATTTCACAGGCACTGCTGGTAACGACACAATCGTAGGGGAAGATTCAAATAAATCTCCAGCAATTGGGATTGATATTTTAACTGGAGGTTTCATTGTTACAGGCTCAGGAAAGGACACCTTTAAAGGCAACGGCACTGGCGGTAAAGGCGGTGATGGTGCTATCGGTAAGAACGTCAATGGCAGCAAAGGCGGTGCTGGAATCGGCATCAGCAATAATGGCAATCTGAATGCTGGGTCCTGCGACGACGCTATCATCGGCAAGGGTATTGGGGGTCGTGGAGCCAAGGGCGGGGATACGCCTCTTTCTGATCCGCTTACTTTTCCTATTAATGATTTTGGCGGCGATGGCGGTACAGGGACAGGCATCAGTAACATTGGCATCCTTAATACTGGATTTAATAATGACACTATCATTGGCAATGGCACTGGCGGCGATGGCGGCGATAGCGGCGGTGGCGGCGGCGGTGGCGGTGTAGGGAATGGCATCGCTAACAGTGGCAGGCTGAATACAGGGGGCGGAAATGATGCTATTACTGGCACTGGTATTGGCGGCGTGGGTGGCAACGGACTCGGTGGCGGCAATGGCGGTGCAGGGACTGGCATTGCTAACAGTGGCAAACTGAATGCAGGGGACGGAAATGACACAATCACTGGCACTGGTCAGGGCGGCACTGGTGGTGAGGGTCGCCTCGGTGGCAAAGGCGGATTTGGGATAGGTATCAGCAACACTGGGCAACTGGATACCGGAGACGGAAATGACAAGATCACTGGTACTGGTATCGGCGGCATTGCCGGCAACGGACTTGGAATCAACGATAACGGTGCAGGGACTGGCATCAGCAATAATGGCAGTCTCAATACTGGGAAGGGAAATGACACAATCACTGGGACTGGTGACAGCAGGGGCATCGTCGGTAATGCAACTGGTATCACTAACAGTAAGAAACTGGATACCGGAGACGGAGAAGACACGATCATAGGCACTGGCACAGGTACTGGCGGCCCCAACAGTAATGCAACTGGTATCCAGAATATGAAAGGTGCCACCATCACCACAGGGCAGGGCAACGACACAATTACTGGTTCTGGCAACGGTTCATCCCAAAACCCCATTGCCTATGGCATCTCCAACGACGGAGTAATTGATACTGGAAATGGTTGTGACATTCTTACCGGAAAGGCTACAGCAACAACGCCTCTTGATGTTCCCTCCCAGTTCATCGACTTCATCGCCTATGGCATCTTCAACGACAGAGTAATTGATACTGGAAATGGTTGTGACATTCTTACCGGACAGGCTACAGCAACAATTGATGGTAATGCCTATGGCATTTATGGAAAAGGAACGATTAAAACTGGCGATGGCAATGACAAAATTACAGCCACCAGTACCATCAATGAAGTTCAACAAAAAGTTACTATTGGTGGCGGCATCGGTATTGATCTAGGTACTGGAAATGACTACTTCAAAGGGTTTGGTACTGGGACTGTGGATGGTGGAAAAGGTTTTGATGCCTTAGACCTCAGTGCTTTCAATCGCTCTGAACTCACTTTTTCTGGTGTAATTTCGGGCAATGCCCTAAACCCAGCTAATATCAGCTTCAATAACAATGGAAATGTTATTGCACTGACCACAATAGGTTTTGAGAATTTTATCTTTGCAGATGGTTCTTTGTCCTACAGCACTTTGGTCTAAACTAAGGGCGTTGCTGTTTCATGTATGAAAATGATTTTGCATAATACCAAAATCCTTGTAGAGACGTAGCAGTGTTACGTCTCTACATCCGGATTCATACTTCAATTCAGCAATGCCCTTAGTTTTACGCAAAGCTTACTAATTTCTTTACATAAATTTATACAACATAATTCATTGTCGATGCGATCGCATTGTCACGCAATACAATCAAATTGTAAGGTGATGCGATCGCATTGTCAGTCGATACAATCGAATTGTTAGTTGATGCAATCGCATTGTCAGTTGATACAAAGGCATTGTCAGTCAAAACAATCGAATTGTCAGCAGAAGCAATCGCATTGTCAGTCGAGCAAAAAAAACTAGATTGCAATCTGACGAATCTTAAATTACAAATTACGAATTACGAACTACTTTACAAGATGCAGGCTTCAACCAAGGAGTATGAGGCGTATTGGTGGGAAGATTTGCTGTCAGCACGACTTCCCCTTTTTGGTTTAGCATCAAACCAGTAGCTTCTATGATCGGTTCTGCTGCGGGGGTAGTTGTTTTGCTGGTAGAGTATGAGCGATCGCGGTTATCAGCGTTTGGATTGAGACTCACCAAATCTACCTGCACTGCATCAGCGTTAAGAGCTTCACCTGGATTAGGTGGCAAGCCACCGCGTCCAGTGATTGTAAAACTGCTCTTAGCTAAACTTCCACCAGCTTGACAAGTCTGTGCTACTTGGGTATCAACTGGTACTGTTGGCAAGTTAACTAAGCCACTGTTAGGATCAATATCCGGCGTGTTAAGTTCTACAGTGCCGTTTACCCCAAACTCAGAACTAGCGGTGATATCACTAAAGAGAGTTGGGTTAGAGCGGGGTTGAATGCCATAGATACCAATGGCTCGAATATCTACTCTCCCACCACTGCCTGTGTAAGCATTAGCAGTGATGTCGCTATTTTCGCTTGGGACAGCAACAATAAAGCCCGACGGGGCATCAATATTAATGTTGCCACCATTACCACCACTTTCTGCTGTGCCTGCGGTGGTGGAAATTTGAGCGCCACGACGCATAAGCAGTAAATCAGTTTGTAAGTTGATGCCGCCACCATCACCCGATGCAGATTGGGCGTTGAGTGTGCCACCGTTGTCTAAGGTAACTCTAGGTGAGGTGACGATAATATCTCCAGCAGTACCCGTCGGACTTTGGGAGTTAACGAACAAGCCACTGTTATTAGAACTCTTGCCAGAAATGGTGAATTTAGCAGCAGCATTAACTTTAATGGTGCCTGCATTCCCTTGTCCAAATGTTGAGGCAGTAAGCGCAGCACCATCGCGTAACGAAAAAGAACCAGAATCGATGGTAATATTACCCCCATTCCCAACTGTCCCAGTATCTACAAAGCTGCCAATCGCACTAACAAAATCATTTTTCCCCCCAGCAATGTCAACAGTGCCAGTAATATTAATATTGACATTCCCTGCATCCCCCCGTCCTGCTGACTGGCTAGGTGATGCTTTACGAGTAATGGTTTGCAGTTGAGCGCCATCAATTAGTGACAGGGTTGCAGCATTGATATCGATATTGCCACCTTGACCTACACCCCCTGCTTCCACCGTGCTGAGGATGTAAGCATCTGCAAGGGAAACAGCATTTTTGGCACGCACTGTGACATTTCCGGCGTTTCCTTGTCCATAAGTTGAGGCTTGAAGTACAGCGCCATCTTGTAACGAAAAAGAACCAGAATCGATGGTAATGTTACCCCCATTACCAACTGTTCCAGTATCTACAAAGCTGCCAATCGCACTAACAAAATCATTTTCCCCACCAGCAATGTCAACAGCGCCAGTAACATGAATATTGACATCCCCTGCATCCCCGCGTCCTCCTGGCTGGGTAGCAAATGCTCCACGGGTACTGGTTTGCACTTGAGCGCCATCAATTAGTGACAAGGTTGCAGCATTGATATCGATATTGCCACCTTGACCTACACTCCCTTCTGCCACTGTGCTGAAGATATCACCGTTTGCTAAGAAAACAGCACCTTTTGCACTCACTGTCACATTCCCCGCACTCCCTTGTCCAAATGTTGAGGCAGAAAGTCTAGCGCCATCTCGTAAGGAGAAAGAACCAGAATCGATGGTAATATTACCCCCATTGCCAACTGTTCCCGTTTGCACTGCGCTGCTAATCCCAGTGAATAAACCATTTTCCCCACCAACAATGTCAACAACACCAGTAGCATTAACATTGACATTCCCTGCATTTCCCGATGCACCACTAGTACTGGTTTGCACTCGAGCGCCATCAATTAGTGACAAGGTTGCAGCATTGATATCGATATTGCCACCCTTACCTACACCCCCAGATTCCACCGCGCTGAGGATGAAAGCATTATCTGCAAGAGAAACAGCATTTTTGGCACGCACTGTGACATTTCCGGCATTTCCTTGTCCATAAGTTGAGGCTTGAAGTACAGCGCCATCTTGTAACGAGAAAAAACCAGAGTCAATAGTAATATTACCCCCATTGCCTTTTGACCTCAAGCGCATAAGATTGCCAATACCGCCCCCACCAGCAACTTTGATTTCCCCGGTAGCATTCAGCGTAATGTCTCCTGCAACAGTTTCAGGCATTCCCAAACCTTGCCCAATACCAGCAGATAGGACACTTTCTCCTAAAATCTCTAGATTCCTGGCATTAACTGCAATATTACCGCCACCAGCACCAGTTACAAATACACCTGCTTGATTGGTAAGGGATACCGAAGTTCGCATAACATTCTCAGGAAATCTCAAGCTGAGATTATCGCCATCTACACCCAGCGCTACAGTACCAGGTTGCGCCAATCCTCCTAACTCAATTCGTCCACCATTAGCATTTAATCGTCCCCCATCCATGCTGAAATTACCACCCACCAACAGTAAACTTTTACCATCTGGTACTCGTAAACCAAATGCATCAAAGCCTGCTGGATCTGTTCCTGCAAATGCAACTGAACTATTTTGAATCGCTACGTTTTGATTAATCTGATTAAACAGCAATGCTGAAGGATTAATAGTCAACAATGATGAAGGGATATTTTGATCAGTAGCGCTAAAAAATCCGATATTTCCAAATTGCAGTGCATTAGCTGTACTCGCAACAAAAGAACCACCAACATTTAATTGAGCATTCTGACCAAATACAATTCCATTGGGATTAATTAGAAACAAATTAGCTGTGCCCCTAGCGCCAATTAACCCATCAATCTGAGAAAGTGACCCACCCGTTACCCGACTGATAATATTTTGAATATCCGTAGCATTATTAAAGAAAGCAGCGCTGTTAATAGGGACAGAAAATTCCCGAAAGCTGTGGAACAAATTGCCACCAGCTTGGGTTCCTCCTTCAATGATGCTGTTGTTCCCTTCTAATTTTATTACGCTGGAGTTATTAGGCAAAGTGCCATCGGGGATAATTTCGGCAAAAGCGCAATTTGTACTCCAAATGCTTGAACCACATATTGCAATTCCGATAAACCAGCCCCAACCAATACTTATCTTGGACATTGCACCCCTTTAAGCAAACAGCAGTTGCTAAACTTTTGGTTATGTCACACTACTAATGTAGGTTTACGGTGGTTGCAGTCACCCCTAGATAATTCTCAGTTGCGATCGCATTAGTTTTACGCAAAACTTGCTTATTTCTTTACATAAATTTATACGATCGAATTGTCAGGCGATGCAATGGCATTGTCAGTCAAAACAATGACATTGTCAGCCGCAACAATCGAATTACCAGCCAATACAATGGCATTGTTAGTCGAAACAATCGAATTGTCAGCCGATACAATGCAATTGTTAGTCTAAACAATCGAATTGTTAGTTGATGCGATCGCATCTGCGTAAATAAATAGACAAAAGTTAACTCCAACTCTCACCACCTGAAGTGGTGATAGCTCAAAGCCAATTACCCAAAAGAACATAGGGGGCCCAAAACCTGGGACGTTTGTATTTGGGATTTTGCAAAAGAGCTAGCTGGGCGTGACGGAGTACTTCGGCTTTAGTCAGGTTTTTGTTGCCTAACTCTTGGTAAAATTGATTCATCAACACAGCAGTAGACTCATCATCCAAGTTCCACAAAGAAGCGATCGTACTGCGTGCTCCTGCCTGAAAAGCGACACCAGCAATTCCTAGTGCAGCTTGTTCGTCCCCGGCAGCCGTTTGACAGGCACTAAGAATGAGCAATTCAATCGCTTCGGGTTTATTTTGCTCTAGTGTTCGCACTAACTCATTTAACTTTTTCACATAAATACGCTCATCCCAAGCAACAATAAATGTCTCCTCAGCCTTGGAGCTAAACTGACCATGAGTTGCAAGATGAACGATAGGGAAAGGTAGAGAATTAATCCGGTTTTGCAAAGCTTCGCTGGTAAACTCTTGATTCAGAAGGATGCTGCTAGGGACTTGAGAGCGGATTTGTTCTAATTCAAGTTTGACGTTGGGTAGTGCAGAAAATCCCGAACTTGCTTCACTTAATCCTGCGGCTATTGCCTTGAATTCTTTCTGTGATGTTTTGGGTTCAATCAGTTGCAGACTGGGGGTGAGTGCAATATTATACTTCTCAACTAGATACTGTTTGCCATCGTAGAGAGCTGCCATCGGAATATTTCGCAACCAACCATCCAGCACAAACACCAAAGTAGGAGTGTTACTTTCAGCTAAGGCAGCTTCAGCAGGTTGAATCAGCCATTTGTAAACCTTCTGGGATAAAGATTGAACTTGTCGCAGGGTGTGTGGCTTGGGTAAATTTTCCTGTAGTTGCGCTAAAGTAGTTTCCACTTCTTTTTCAACTACAGGGGTACTGTAGTGCAACCAACGCTGTTGAGGCAACTGGAGAATGACTTCTAATCGGTCTGGCAAAATAAATGGATAAATAATTGCTGCTTTTGGATCTTTTTTTGGATTAAGGATTTGAGCATTCAAACAGTTGTTGCGAAAGAAGTTTTCTAGTTCTGCTATTTGGAGTAATTCGATTGTGTTGCTGGCTTTGGCGAGATTTTCTGAGCTAACTTGATTACCCTGAGATTGCAAAAGTAAATCAACCAACTCCCGATAAACTGGTTCAACTTCCTCTCGAAAGGAAAATTTCACCGCAGAATTCACAGCAACTAAATCACTACGGAGAGCTTGGAGGTTATTAACTGCTTCTGTGTAAGCTGCTACTGCTCCTTTTGTATCTCCCTTAGCTTTAAGCAAACGTCCCAGTTGCCATTGCCATTGATAGCCAATGTCTTTAGCATCGATAGCTTGAGCGATGAACAAGGCTTGTTGGGTGAGGTTTTGGGCATCAGACAACTGTTGAGTTTGTTCGTACACTTGACCTAAAACACCAATAGCATAAGATTGTGTGCGTTTATCTTGCAAATTTTTTGCTTGCTCAATAGCAGTTGCTAGTAATTGGGCAATGTCCAACGATGAGGGAGTGTCTGCGGCGGTTTTTTTTCGGAATTGCATTAGACTTTGGGCAAAGTTAATGCGAGCAGAAATTGCTGTCCGACTAACGGGTAAGTCTTTAAGCTGAGTTTTAATTTCAGAGGACAATGTTTGGAAAGCTGACAATTGCTCAGTTTTCAGCAGTAGTCTGAGTTGATTGGCTTGAGCTTGGATGCGTGTAATGGGTGAGGTTGCAGTTTTGATAGTTTGCTGATAAAATTTTATCGCTGTTTGCGTATCTTGCTGGACACGAGCTGTATTACCCAGACTGAGGAAAATATCAGCGATCGCTTCCTGATCTTGCAACGATGAAGCTATTTCTAAACTTTGCTGCAATATCTGCCGAGATGTTTCTAAATCACCTGTAACTTGCACCACATTGCCGAGACTATGCAGGGCTGCGACTTTAACAGGTGAGTTGGGTTGACTTTGGAGAATCTGGGTACTTTCTCTTAACGTCTTCTCGGCTTGCCGATAAAATCCTAAAGTTTGCAAAGCTTGCGCTTGGTTAATCCGATTTTGAATAACCGCCCTTTCATCGCCTATTTTGGTATAAATATCAGATGAGACTCGCCAAGTATCTAAGGCATCTTCAGCTTTGCTTTGAGCCAATTGCAGGCGACCTTTGATATCTAGGACTTGGGCTAGAATTTGCGATCGCTCTTTGGTGTCTATATTTTTAGCAGCTTGTAATAAGTTGAGACTTTGAGCGATCGCAGTTTCTGCCTCTGACCACTGTCCCAATTGTTGATAAGCTAATGAGAGATTACCCAGTGCGATCGCTTGCCTCAATTCATCTTCATTAGCTTTGAATGCAGAGATACCCTGTTGCCAAGAAGTAGCAGCTTCAGCAAACCGTTCAGCTTCATAAAATTTACTGCCCTGTTCCAGCAAATGGGCATAAGACAACTTTTGAAGACTAGAGTTTTCCGCATTTACATGTGCGAAAGTCGGGGGCAACAACCCCGTGCCTAAGAACATAGCCAAAAGCAGCAGTACACTTAAAAAGCGTTTGATTTTCCGTAATCTAGATTTTTTTCTTGCCATGTTTTTGCCCTCACTTGCACCGCGTTTTTACTAAAAATAGACAGTGTAAGTTGCTCAACCTCCCTGGCGTTGATTAACCACACGACAATCGGCTGTCCTCAGCCAAGAAGAATGAGGCGTGACAGTCGGTGCAGAGTTAGTGAGAATTACATCGCCATTAGCAGCAATTACCCAACCAGCAGCTTCTACAATGCGATCTGGTGTTGAGTTTATGGGATTTGTGGAAACTGCTGGAGTATTACCTACTTCTGGGTTGAGAGACACTAAATCTACCTGCACTGCGTCAGCCCTGAGGGCTTCACCCGGATTAGGCGGTAAGCCACCGCGTCCAGTGATAGTAAAACTGCTCTTAGCTACAGTACTACCTGCGGTACAAGTCTGTGCTACTTGGGTATCAACTGGTACGGCTGGTAAATTAACTAAGCCACTGTTAGGGTCGATATCAGGTGTATTGATTTCTACAGAACCACTAAGTTCAGGATTTGCCCCAGTGGCGGTAATGTCACTTGTACGATCAGATGCTACATTTCGGAACTGTGTACCAAAGATACCTTGGGCTTTGATTCGCACATTGCCGCCACGGAAGTTACTAGAATTGGCACTAATGTCACTATTTTCAAAAGCAATGAGGAAATCGGTGTCAATGTTGATGTTGCCGCCGATGGCATTTTTTCCAGTGGCGTTAGTGGTGATATCGCTTCCGCGACCCAACACTAGGTTTTGAGAGCGTAATGAGATATTGCCCTGATTGCCCACTATAGTGGTAGCTCCGATGCGGCTTTGGTTGTCCAGCCGAACCGTATTGCGGGCGTTAATAATCAAATCGCCCGCGCCTCCCTGTCCGAAGCTGCTAACGATCAAGGCAGCGCCATTCGTTACAGAAAGCGACCCCGTTGTGATATTGACACTACCTCCATTACCCCCGGCATCCTTTTCTACCCGGCTGGAAGCACCACTGGGTATTCCGTTTGTACCGACTCCATCAAAAGAGGCCAGATCGCGGACGTTAATGTTTACATTACCTGCATTTTTCTGACCGTAGGTGCTAGAACTTAGGCTAGCGCCATTAGTGACCGAGAGCGAACCCGCCGTGATATTGACATTACCTCCCTGCCCTTGAGTATTAGACAATCGCGGTTGGCCGTAAGCACCACTGGATATTCCGTTTGTACCGACTCCATCAAAAGAGACTTTATCGCGGGCGTTAATAGTTACGTTGCCTGCGTCCCCTTTTCCAAGGGTACCAGCACTTAAGTAAGCACCACCTGTTACCTCAAGCGACCCTGCCGAAATGTAAATATTACCCGCTTGCCCCACACCTGTTTCATTTACCTGGCTGTAGGCACCACTACCTAGATAGGGGTAGACTTCACTTCTACCGACTCCATTAAAAGAGACTTTATCACGGGCGTTAATGGTTACGTTGCCTGCGTCTCCTATCCCAAGAGTTCTAGCACTTAGTAAAGCACCACCTGTTACCTCTAGTGACCCTGTCGAGATGTAAATATCACCCCCCTGACCCCTGGCACCTGGGTCTACTTGAGTTTGAGCAACACTAGGCCAAAAACCGTCACTAGGAGGACCCGCCCCAATAAAGGAAACTGTATCACGGGCATCAATAGTTATGTTGCCCGCATTTCCTTGTCCTTCAGTATTAGCACTTAGGAAAGCACCATCACTCACTAAGAGCGACCCTGTTTTAATATAAATATCACCCGCTTGCCCTACGCCTTTGTCTCTTAGCCAGGTAAAGGCTCCACTCGAACTATTATTAAGACTCTCCCCAATAAAGGAAACTGTATCACGGGCATCAATAGTTATGTTGCCCGCATTTCCTTGTCCTTCAGTATTAGCACTCGTAATCAACCGAGCACCATTGGTAACAAAAAGCGATCCCGTCGTAATATTGACGTTACCTCCCTGGCCTTTGGCACCCGTGTACACTTGAGTGTAAGCACCACTAGGCCAGAAATCGTCACTAGGAGGACCCGCCCCAACAAAGGAGACTGTATCGCCAGCATCAATAGTTACGTTCCCTGCGTCCCCTATTCCAAGCGTAGTAGTACTTAAGAAAGCGCCATCACTCACTGAGAGCGCCCCTGTTTTAATATAAATATCACCTCCTTGCCCCACGCCTGTTTTTTCTACCCGGCTGTAGGTACGGCTGGAAATATTATTGGGACTCTCCCCAACAAAGGAGACTGTATCACTGGCGTTAACGTTCACATTGCCTGCATTTCCTTGTCCCCAAGTACTCGTATTCAATTCACCTCCATTAGTAACAGACAGTGAAACCGCCGTGACGTTAATGTTACCTGCGTTGCCAATGGCGTTTAATTCTACCTGATTGTATGCACCACTACCTTCTCCATTAAAGGAGACATTACCAGTGCTATTAATCTCAATATCGCCTGCCTTAGTGTCACCTAAAGCTAACTCCGACGCTATCCCGGCTTCCAGTTTACTTCCTTGCGTCAGATTCAAGTTCTGAGCATTGATAGCAATACTACCGCCACCAGAGGCGCGGACATTCACTTCAGCACGATTGTCGAGGTACACATTAGCTCGCGCCACAGTATCGGGAAAACTCAAACGCAGACCATTTCCATCAACAAAAAGCCCTACCGCTCCTGGTCCTGCCACACCTGCTATCTCCACTCGACCACCTTGAGCATTCAAACTACCGCCATCCAAACCCACATTGCCGCCCACAAGAGCCAAAGTTCTACCTGGCAGTACCTGTAGACCCACAAGTTCACTACTACTATTGGTCGCCTGGGATTGATTTTGGATGTCCCCCGCATTCCCTTCGTATTGCAAACCTATTGGAACACTAACAGTCAGCAAGGGTGCGGTTTGACGAGCAGTCGCACTGAACTGAGTCCCATCAGCAAAATTCAGGCTACTCGCCGTACTCCCCAGAAACGAACCTCCAATACGCAAACTGGCATTTTTCCCAAAAATAACCCCTGATGGATTAATTAGAAACAGGTTAGCTGTACCATTAGCGCGAATTAACCCATCAATCGTAGAGACTGATCCACCCGTTACCCGACTGATAATATTTTGAATATCCGCAGCATTATTAAATATTGCAGCGCCGCCAGTGGGAACAGAAAACTCCCCAAAACTGTGGAACAAGTTGCTTCCAGCTTGAGTTCCCCCTTCAATGGTACTGATGTTGTCTTGTGTTGTAACCCTCGAATTATTGGGTAGAGTGCTATCGGGGGTAATTTGGGCAAAAGCGGAATTAACAGAAAAAGCGAATGTCTGCAATACAGCTTCGCCGATCGCACTACCCATCACCAACAAACTTCCCAATGCGAATTTCCAGCACCAATGCTGCCTACTTCGCTTTATTCTAGACATTGCAACCCTTAAATAACTAGCAAGTAAACTACACCCTCTTATAAGGATAGATAGAAAACCCACGGTAGGATTGCGAGAAATAGTTACGAATAGTTACGCTGCGATGCCTGCGGCGGGCTACGCCAACGCGCTAAATATCTACAATCAACCTTGCCTTTCTTAGAAAGAATTGCATCACAGTCTCTTCTCTAGAAATAATATCGACTGTACCCTCCATTCCCAATTGGATAGCACATTGGTGTTTTTCTCTACCTAGAGAAAGGCTTTCTGGCTCAATTGTTACCCCATAGAACGAACCAACGGCTGCCATCTTTTGGCTGTCAAATGTTGCGGCGCTGGCATTAGCAGCATTCCCAACAGGTGCGTTGGCGTAGCCCGCCGCAGGCATCGCATCTGGGGAAATCGTCTTAACCTTGCCTTTTAGAGTCCCGTAGTCTGGATAAGGACAGGCAGAAACTCGCATCTGTACTGTTTGACCTTGTTTCAACTTATTTTTATCCTGAAGTGCTACTGCTGCCTTAACCTCCAAGGGAGCATCACTGGGGACAATTTGGGCAATCTGCTCTCCAGCAGGCACAGTTTGACCAGAGTTTCGCAGGTTTAATTTAGAAACGATTCCGTCTGCTGTGGCAGTGATGATAGCCTGGCTGAGGTCGATATTTATTTGCTGGAGTTCGCGGGTGTCGCGCTCTAATTGTTTTTGGATTTCAATTCGTTGCTGGATTAGGGCAAGGCGTTCTTTATCTAAAGTTGCAATGCTGGCTTTCCCGGTAGCTTTTTCTTGGGCAATGCGATTATAAGCGATCGCTACTTGTGCATTACTGGGATTGAGGGCAGTTTGGACATTTTGCAATTTGGCTTTAGCTGCTAAGAGAGCTTGTTCTTGCTGGCGAACAGCTAGTTGTGCTTCCTCAAATTGATCTTGAGACAAAGCTCCGGCTTTGGCTACAGTCTCATAGCGATTTCGCTTTGACTGGGCTGCTTTAAGAATAGCATCCGCAGCTTTGACATTGGCATCCGCTTCTTCGACATCAGTAGCGGTAGTAATAAGTTTATCTTGATAGTTCCTGCTGCGATCGCTTAATTCAGCTTCAGTAGCAGCAATAACCCGGTTGACGCGCTCAGTTTCAGCTAAAACCTGGCTATTAATCGCATTAATCTGGGCATTAATTTGAAAGAGTTGTAAACGACTTTGCCCAATATTACTTTCGAGTTGGCTCTTTTTGGTTTGTAGCTTTGAGTTGTCAATAGTAGCAATGACATCCCCTTTTTTGACAACTTGATTCTCTGCAACAAAAACCCGCGTCACCTGACCTTCCGTAGCAGCTTGAACGAGCCGCAATTCACCAGCAGGGCGGACAACAGCTTGTCCTTTAACGGTTACTTTATATTTGGTAACAGAGGCGAGTGGAACGCCTAACCCCACAGCACAGACAAGAACTAGTCCGCCCCAAGTAGTCCAACGACCAAGTGGCGGGAGAAACTCGTTGTCTTGAATTGGGGGCAAGTAGTCTGAGTTGGAATGGCTAATCATGCTATTTTAGTTAATGATTGTGCTGAATTTACCGTTAGAGTTAGAGGATTTAGGCATTAAACCATTTGTAAATGGGTCAACGCTGTCTAAAAAGTCTAAGTGTTCACCAGCTTGATGGCGCAGAGCCTCTGGAGTGCCTTGGATTTTCAAACGCCCTTCTTCCAGCAATACAATCCAATCAGCCCGCCCAATAACTTTGGGGCGATGGCTAATCATAATTGTGGTTTTGCTTAGCCGATGAGACAGCAGCCTATCTAGCAGTTGAGCTTCACTCACTGGGTCGAGAGCGCCCGTGGATTCATCTAAAATTAATATTGGCGGGTCAGTAACTATAGCTCTAGCGATCGCTAATCTCTGTCGTTGTCCACCAGAAAGATTCGCGCCAAATTCGCCTAAAACAGTTTGATACTTATCGGGAAGTTTACTAATAAACTCATCTGCACCAGCAATCTCGCAAGCTTGCACAATTTGTTCAAAGGTGATTTGAGGATAGCTGAAGCGGAAGTTTTCAATAATTGAGCGACTCCAGAAGTGAGGTTCTTGAGGTACTAGCACCACCTGTTGACGCAGACATTCCATCGAGAGGTCTTGCTGATTATAGATGCCATACCGAATATTGCCAGATTGAAGGACATATAACCCAGCAAGCAGTTTGGCGAGGGTGCTTTTACCACAACCGGATTTACCAATTAGGCCAATGACTTGACCGCCAGGGATAATCAGCGAAAAATCTTGCAGCAAGTCAACTCTACCTGCGTGGTGGAAATTAAGGTTGGTGCAATTAATATCTATATTGCCCTTAAGTTCTGCCCAAGGCTTTTTTTCGTCTTTGTCGTCTTCTGGGGTAGCATCAATCACCTCCGTCAGGCGTTGGATGACAATCTGGGCTGTGATAAACTCATCAATTAAGCCGATAACTGAACCCAAAAAGCCGAGAAAGTTACCACTCATACCAGTAAATGCTAGCAACTGACCGATGCTCAAAGTGCGATTAATTACCAAATATGAGCCTAACCACAGTAAGGCAATACTAGTAAAAGTAGAAATAATATTAGTAATTGTGCCACTGTAAAGCCCCAGCTTCATCGTACTCCAGCCCAAGTTAGCAAGCCGACCATAATTTGCCTGATACTCTTGCCAAGCTTGGGGAGTGCCTTGGGTAGTTTTTAGCACCTGGACACCGCGAAAAGTTTCAACGAGAAAGCCTTGGTTTTCTGTACCCAACACAATCGCTTGACGGGTTTTCTGGCGCAAAGCCGGGAGAAAAAGCAGGTTGACGAGGGTGACAATCATAAAGGCAGCAAGGGTTGCCAAAGTCAGCCCCCAACTGTAAAAGAGCATGAAGCCCAAGGAAACCAAAGCAATAAAAAATTGGCTAGGTAAACCGAGGACAATTTGAGAAACTAGCTCATTGATGTGATTCACATCGGCAATCCGGCTGACTACTTCTCCACTGCGTCGTCCTTCAAAGTATGAGAGGGGCAAACGCAACAGTTGTCGTCCGTATTCTAGAATCAGTCCTAATTGCAACCTTTGACCAAAGTGACCAATTAGGTGAGATTGTACCAAACCGATCGCACTGCTAAATAGACTCATAGCGATCGCTCCAATTGCCACAACGGCTAGCAGTTGGGTATCTCCCCGTACGAGTACGTCATCGGTGAGCAATTGCATCATTAAGGGAGAGACAAGCGAAAGTAGTCCGATGACGATGTTAATTGCGATCGCTTGGATGAGAATAGCGCGGTAGGGTAAAACCCGCATCAGATAACGCCCAAAGCCGCCAATTTTATCATCTGATTGCTGATAAAAGCGGCTGTCGTCTGGCGTTAGCAGCAGCATGATGCCATTACCCCATCCTTCAAGTAACTCCTCGCGGGTGAGATAGCGGATGCCTACACCAGGGTCAGCAATTACATATTTTTTCCCCTTTTGCCCGTATAAAACGACCCAGTGGTAGCCTTTCCAGTGAATGATGGCGGGTAGAGGGGCTTTATGCAATTGGTCAAGCAGTTGCACTGAGGCTTTAACTTGACGCGTATTAAATCCTAGAGTTTCTGCACCCCGCCTCAAACCCAGCAGGCTGGTTCCGCGCGATCCTGTGCCAACTACTTCCCGCATTCGACTAATGGCAAAGGTGCGTCCGTAGTGTTTGGCAATAGTAGCAAGGCAGGCAGCACCACAGTCTTCTTCACTGTGTTGAAGTACAGTTTGGTATTTCATAACTTAGAACTTACACATAAGAGAAAGTGAGTCGGGGCTTTCACCCCGACCAGAGCTAGTTTTCAAAATGTTAGAGGTGTTGACTCAACTCAAAAATGAATAAGTAGGTCAACCTAATTAGTTTGGAAAACTAAGAAAAATCTGGGTAGACCAATTAAAGTTTCAGTCCCACCGTGCTGCACGGTTTCGGTTCTCTACGGGATTATTTTACACGCTGAACCGATGAGATCGAATCGTTAGGCAAGCCTATGTCAAAGTAAAGATTCGGATACCTTCCTACTCCTACCCGCCTAGACGTTCCTGTGTAATTTGCGCCTGTCCATAACAGCCATGTACCACGCTTAACTATAGCTGAGGTAGTTAGGTCATTTGCGGTATCACCTACATTCCGGCTGCTTTTGTTTGTAGCCAGTATCCGCCCCCTAAATTTGTCGCCATTATAAAGTTCTAAATCCGCACCACCTTCGATGACGGCTCCTTCTTCAGGAGTTAATTCTGTAAATAGTTGTTGATCAAAAGTACAAATTGCTTTGTCGGTGTTTAACATTGTTTTTCTCCTATTAAAGTATGAATTTTTCTGCAAGAATTGATTAAGCAATAGCTAAAACCAGTTTCTTTGATTTCAGATTGATGTTGAAATGGAATTAGACAACTTTTGACTAATTCCACTTAAAGCTTCTGAAATAAAATCTATATATTCAAGAGTTTAAAAGTGATTTTATTTGCATAATTAAAGGACTTATGTTTTTGATTTAAGAGGAAGACGATCAAGATAAAAGTAGCGATCGCCCTGACTGGATCTGGCTTTCAGTGTATTAAA
Source organism: Nostoc sp. FACHB-888 (assembly GCF_014696655.1). Classification (NCBI taxonomy): domain Bacteria; kingdom Bacillati; phylum Cyanobacteriota; class Cyanophyceae; order Nostocales; family Nostocaceae; genus Nostoc; species Nostoc sp. FACHB-888. The sequence goes on from NZ_JACJQM010000029.1 coordinate 47,615, forward strand.
GATTGTGTTGCAAAAATTTTCAAAAACCTAGATGTAATAAAGTTACAAAATGTCGTATTACTACAAATGGTGTTGAAAATTTTTTTTGCAATACAACCGGATCGCCTGATCCAACTCAAAAATGAGTATTAGAAATGACAGCTTTAACTAAATTCCTCAAGCAGAAGTCGGACGAGACTAATGGCGAAAAGCTAAAACCATCCTGCTAAAACGTGATCGGACCTGATACTGGGGTGGCTAAATTAAACCCGTCAATTAAAAAATTGAGCCTGAAGGGGACTCCATCGCGCACATTTGCCGCAACAGTGATCAGTTTTCCGGCAGAGTTTGGAGGAATCGTCCTTACGGAAGTACTTATATCACGTAGGTCATCGGCACGCACGGCTTTAACTTTTATGGCGGAATCGATATTCTCATTCAATCGAATTGAAATGTCTTTGAATTGCCTACTGGTGACATATGTCTGTGCAAATGTGCTTGATCCGAAGGCAGGAATTATGTCTGAGAAGGTTGATCTGGCTCCTCCTGTTAGAGAAGCAGAATTGTCATCTGAAATTTCTTCCAACACAGAGTCTAATTCAGTTAAGAGTTGTTCCTGCTGATTGACTTTCATCTTTTTCTCCTTTTCCTTTATTTCAGATTGATGTTGAATTAGTGGTGTCTTGTCTAACTCAATTTCAAGTTTCTGAGATTAAATCTATAGAATCAAGGGTTTTAAACTTATTTTTTACGCATAACTCAATGACTTATGTTTTTTTATTAAAATGTTTTATATCCAAAAAAAGCTACTTATGTCTTCCAAACTAAAGTGTTATGACGTGCTTTGACTATTCCGAATCATGGAATTTAAAACAGAGGCTATATCTGTGTCCTTTCTGCTTTTTCACTACGCCAAGGCTTAAGAAGCTGTACTTAATAATTATAAACTTTTGTAAATAATTGCAGAATTCATAGACTTTTGATTCCGATAAGTAAGCAGAGGTTCGCAACGAAGCTAAACGAACTTCCAAAGAATGCAAGTTGTACCAAGGGAATCGTTATGGAAAATCCAGGTCTTTGATTAACACCTTTTCAGCGCAGATATCTAATGAAAAGCTTAGAAACCGACTTACGCCCAGAATACCGGCGTCGCATTGAAATTATGCTCGGCTTCTCTGCTTAAGTGGTTTAAAAGTAAATTTTTTAACCGCTTAAGCAGAGAGAGCGCTGAGAAAACATAAGATGCGAATTCTATATTGTTAGGTATTTTTTTTTAAATTGGTTGTTACCAATATTTCGGGAATTACCATTCTGAAAAAGGATGTTTTACTAAATTGTTGTTGAAATATCTGGAGTCATCAGAAACTTCTTGTCCAATCCAGCTTGGTAGTTCAATCTGTTGATTTTCATCACTGAGTTCAACTTCTGCTAATATTAATCCTTTATTAACACCATCAAACTCATCTATCTCCCAAATCAAACCACCCGACTCTATTTTGTATCTGATTTTTTCTATAAAGGGACGTTCACATAACGTCTCAAGTATTTCTTGAGCATCTTTAAGAGGAATAGGATACTCAAACTCTAATCTCGAATATTTGATATTGGGGCCTTTAATGGTCAAATAACTTTTTTCTCTTACTATACGTATACGTACAGCCGCTTTATCTTGTGTAGCAATGTATCCTTGGCGATATACACTACCTTCGGCTAATCCTCTCCAGCTATCTCCTTTTACTAAATATTTCCGCTCTATTTCTTTCGCCATTTTACTTACCTATTCAAAAACCAACTCTATGCGATCGCTCCGGAGTCGAGCAACCCCATACTCAATCACATTACCAGTTTTATCAATATTCATCGACTCTGATTAATTTCTAGTTTTATGGCAACAGCTATGTCTGCGGATACTTGTACAGAGTATCAACCCCGTATTTTCAATGCCTGATTGTAACGCATCCGCTTACCAATTGCATAAAAGTAGGGATTTGAAATTGCGATCGCTGATATAGCAGTTCTCACATGGGTAAGGGACAGAAAAAATAATGAACCACAGATAAACACAGATACTCGTAAGAACACGGCAATGCCCTGCCCTAATTCAAATGAGCGCTATATTACCATTAGGCTTTAGTATTAAATGAGTTTTAGCTGAAGTTGACATACACAAGCATTGCTGTGCCACTACAAGGTGGCGTTAAGTGAAAATAGCTGTTTGTTCTTTCGCTAAAGCTAATGCTTGATGAGCATTTTTAAACTTTGTTTCATCTGTAAATTTATGACCGAAACACTTTAAATAAGCTTCTAGATATCGAATACGTAAGTATGGATCAGCCGGACTCTGAAGAAAGGGGAGGTCAGCTTCGACCATAAACCGAATAGCCAACAAGGGGATAGGGCTACGAAGTGGACGAAAGTCTGGGTTGTGCAGACCAGGAGTTTCATTACGTTTATGAAATTCTCCTATCATCAGCCCTGACTCAACAAATAAAGGTTTAAGTTTTTGTTGGACACTATCTACTAATTTAGAAGCATCTTCTACATGGATGTCAGGAAAGATAAGTAAAAAAGCTCTATTTATTGCTAATTCCTGCTCTTCAACATCCATCTCAAGAAAGATATCTCGGTAGCGTCCAACAACTTCTTCTAATTGCTCTGGATACAAATCTTTTGTGCGAATAACTGCTAGACGAATACTGTTTGACCTGAGAGAGTGAGGTACAAAAGGGCAAACTACGCCGGGCCTTCCTAAGTTAGGATGAGGTCTTCCTAAAAAGTTCTTTACCCAATCCATAATTTCAATCAAGTAAGGAAGGTCTTCATTTTGCTGGAGTTTTTCGATTTCAAGAGTTGTATAAAGTTCCATGAGCTTGAGTGAAATAGAGTAATTGTCTAGTTCTGAATCCAAAATTACTTTTACTATATGATCTGTCTAAAACTATATATTTTATTATTTAGGAAAGAAAACAAGTTTTGGATTTCATTATTTTGGGTTAATCTGTAGCTTTAGTAGAGAAAATTGCTCTAACATCTTTGCGAATTTAAAGAATTTTACATCAATAAATACACAAAAATATTTTTGCACCAAGCAAGTTGCTGTTCATTTGTTTTTTACATTTAAAATATAATGCATATGTACTATACATAAATGCTTCTATTTTTTTTTACACTATTAAGCTTCTATTATTTTTAATAAAAATATTATAAAGTTTATGTGTAAATAGTTATTTTTACTGTAAAAATTTAGTATAGAGCTAACATCAACTAAACATTTAATATCAAGCTATTATAATTTAATCTATCTAAGGTATTACAAATTCAGCTCAAATTTTTAAGCTGCATTTAACTTAATATATAAAGCACAATGTATTCAAAAAGCAGCTAGTATCAGTTTAATAAGGGACTAGACATCTGCAACAGACATTTAGTAACTTATAGGCTAGTTGCACCAAAAGTCCGAACTTTAAGAAAAAACGGGGCGGTGTCAGTACTAAGTTTACTAAGTCAATTATCTATGAGAGGTAGTAGCCCCTAATAGACATTTTTATGCTATGCATACGAATGAGAAGAGAACAATAGAAATCGAGTTTTTCCGACTTGTGTGTACATCGTAGATACCGCTACTCTTAAGCAAGGTAGTCACAAAATTGGATATTTTTTTAATTGGAAGTCGTTTACTTCTCAACAAATTCTTTCACTATCGTCATAGCATCAGGAGGAATCTGCGTAATTAGGCGAAATGGAAATGCCGCAGTCGAAGCAAACTGGGCATAATCTGATGTCAGAAAAATAGCGTAGTTTTTAGCTTCTGGAGTCATCTGGAAAGCAAAGGCTAAAGCTATAGCTTTAACGTACTTGCGAACATCTGCTGCTTGTTCACCCACAACTTCACCGCCGCTAATTGGTGTATTTGGTTTTCCTATCTGATCCAAAGTGGTGCTAGGGTCTTTTACACTCAGATGAGTACCCCCAACTATACCAATTAGCCATTTGGGGGATGGGATTTTGTCAAATCCCACAATCTGTTCAGTTAAAGCTGGGGTGGTTTTATCTCCGGAACCTGCTAACACTAGGGTAGGAATTTGCACCTTAGTTAACCCAGTTTCGCCAAACATTAGAGAAGTTGTAGGATTGAGAGCGATCGCCTGTTTGATTCTAGTATCCCGCAGTTGATAGCTATTTTCTGGTAGTTCTTGAGCAATGCACTGCATACCTTCTCCCAGACTTAAGATAGCCAAGTTATTTTTGCAGCGTTGTTTGAGCCGTTCCAGTTGTAATTCGGCTCCAGCAAGCGTTAAAGCTGTACCACCACCAAAAGAATAGCCAACAACCATCGCGTTTGTGGTTGTAAGTTTCCCAGCAACCGGGTTATTCGCTGTTTGGTTGAGCTTTTCTAATTCGTCGAGAACAAAACTAATATCTTGAGGACGATGCAAAAACTCTTGAGGCTTTACAACTCTGGTTTTACCTTGTAATGCTAAGTTAGTATTCGCCTCATTACTACCGGGATGTTCTAAAGCAGCTACTACATAACCGTGGGATGCTAAATGTTCTGCCAGGTAACGCAAGTCTGTGCGGACTGACCCGAAGCCGTGAGAAAAAACAATAACGGGTTTATTGGCATTTGCAGCAGTTGACCAGTAAACATCAACTGGAATTTTCCGGTCGCGCTTTTGGTCATTCAGGCTTAACTTGAGTATTTTTACTTCAGCGCTTCCTGGTTGGCTAGGGTCAAAAGGGAAAGCAATCTGTGGTGTTCCGGGCTGCGGTGTTATAGTGTCGAGTTGGGGAGCGATGGCTAGCATAAATTGCTGGGTACGCCAAAAAGCTGTATTAAAACTCCCTGCAACTATAAAAGCCTGTGGCAAATTAATTTCTAGGCGTTTACTTGGATAAGCAGCGATAAAGCTCAGTATAGAAAGTCCCTGCGGTGCAGTAGAACCTAATACCAACCCTGCTCTCAGTGCTTGCACCCCAGCATTGTCTTCTCGGGCTAAGGCTGTAGCAAAGTCATTGAGAATAGTTGTGCCAATCTGGGTATTAACTAACCTATTAATGGTAACAACATTCATCGGTATATTCATGCCCAGCGCCCCCAAGAAGAAGCGGCGCTGTTGTTCAGATAATCCTTTAGCGTAAGGCTGCAAACTCCCAGGCAATTCCCCAGTTTTTGCAGCCTTTTGCAACTCAGCAAGGGTGATGGTTTCTGTAAATAAGCCCAAACGCACAACAACGGTGTCAGCCGCAATAGCCGAAGTATTTGCCCCGAACTGTGTAAGCACAATCGCACCAAAGAAACCCGCAACTGCCTTAAGACTTCCCCAATTTCTTTCCATAAACATTTATACCAATCCTTGCTTACGGGAATATAACCAATATTTGTGTATTTTACTACCCTATTAATTGCCTATAAATAAAGGTAGATTTTTTCCTGAACTTGAGCGCGATGTCTACGACAGGCTACGTCTACGGACTGATCTCCTCAAAGCATTTGCTGATGCGATCAAAGTTCATCAAAAACATAACAGAAGCAACAAATTGTAGAATTCATTACAGCTAAAAATTTGAGCATAAATCAGTGTTAACAGCCACAAAAGCCTGATTGTTTCTCGGCTAGGTTTAATACTGTAAAGGAGCTACTAAAAGAGGGCAAGCAATGCCTGCGGCGGTAAACTACGCATCTACAATCTGAACTTTTTGTGGGCCGATGCCTTGACTGTAATTTTTTTGACAGTAAGTTTAACCGACCGCTTAATGTTCTGTATTTGCCCTTCATAACGTGTTGCAGGTGAATAGTTATTACTGCTGTAGCTGCACTATCATTACCCATCAAATTCTACCAGCAGCATCAACAATTTCTCTTGGCTTTATGCATCGCAAACTCCGCTATATCTTGATTTTACTGCTCTCCCTGAGTGCTATTACATTGTGGTGGCCTGTGAATGATTCTGATTGCAATTCCAAGACTGTTTTAGCATCAAAAACTACAAAATTTCAAGTAAATGCTACTAAAGTTATTGTTCAGCCGTGGCGTGGTCGTCACAATGTATATGGAATCTTCACGATTCCTGACGAATACAAAAAAGCTCCATTTTTTGTATTAACAGTAAAAGGTGCTGGCAGTTACTGTTCAAAACAATTTGGTCATAAACAAAACTTTAATGGTATTTTTGCTGAACCAGGAAATTATCTGGTAAAAAAGCCTATTAGAACTCGAACGGCTCTGCGGCTGATTATCCAAAGTTTGTACTTTCAGATTAATGATAAAAAAAATTGGACGTTGACTTTTCCTGAACTAAAGGCTAGTACTGCTACGCGGAATTAGTCATTTATTGTTTAATTACGAATTACCAATTATTCGGTCAGCTTGGTGGTCGAGTTTCTAAAACCTCGTTTTTCTCTAACAAGTCAATAGTAGCATTGACTACAATCTGTGCTGCTCCTGTGAAAAACGATCGCTCGATAGTCGCTGGAACATCGCTAGGTTGATGATAGTGTGGAGTACGCAAATTTGCGGTATCTGTCACCAGTACAGCACCTATACCCTGATACCAAAATGGTGCATGGTCGCTACGTAAGGTGTCTGGTGTTAGTAAACCTTTAAAAGGAATTGGTAGTGTTAGGACTGATGGCAGATTTGATTTCTCTTTATCTAGAGTGGTTGAGGGGAGCATCTGTGAGTTTTGAAACGCACTCAGCAAAGGCAAATGTTCTGTATCACCGACTACTACCAAAAAGTCGCCCTTGTCGCTAATTGGGGTAACAGGCAACCCCGCAGGATATTTTTGACAACCAATAGTGTAACATGCATAACCTACCATATCCATGACGAGCGCTCCGCCTAAATTTTGTAAGCGTGCTGTCTTGCTAACGAAAGCCTGACTACCCAAAAGTCCTGCTTCTTCTTGGTCAAAAAAAGCTAGCTGTAACGTTCGTGGTGTAGGACGGGAACCAAGCAACCGAGCTATTTCCAGCATTACGGCTACACCACTGGCATTATCATCAGCACCAGGGGATAAAGCAACAGTATCGTAATGCGCTCCTACGAGAATTGCTTTAGAGGCTTTGTTAGTTCCTACACGTTCAGCAAAAATATTCACACCTTCAGAGAACTTTTCCAATTTGGGCTTCCAGCCTAATTTTGTGAGTTCAGTTGTGATATAAGTGCGAGTAAGCGATCGCTCTGTTGTTGTATAGCGCTGAAAATTTAACTTTTGGATATGGGTTAACAGTCTGTCAGTTGATACTTGTGGGACAATGTTAGCTTTTTTTAACTCCGGCTGTGATTGGGGTGTTTCCACTGGAATGCGCTCAACAATTTCTGGTGACGGACGCTGTTCAAAAAACGTGCTACCTCTGCTACCCACCACGGCAAGTGCCATCAGCACCAACAGCATCAGCCAAATCCATTTTCTCATGTGATTTATCCTTGGCTTCCAGACTTAGGGTAGCGCAAATCCCCAGTCAGAATGAATTAGACTTCTTGCAAAAATATGAATAACCGAAAAGGGAACCACAGATGAACATTGGTGTTATGTGGCTGAATCTCCAAAACATAGACTTTTGCAAAAGGTCTAACATCACACTTGTTAACAAATGTGCTATCGAAACCTGCTCCTACTTAATACAGGAATTCATAAATTTTGTAGCGTTTATAAAGCCTGGCGAGTAGCACGGAAAAGGCTTATACTTCATTATGAATTTGCAAAATCCTATACTTAGCCAATTCCTGATTGGGCAGCTTGGGCTGAACTTCCGGCAGATGTTGGTCAATTGGACATAAAGTACGAGAATTTTTCATTACTACTCGAATGCCATCAGGTGTGACTTGCACGGCAACGATTCCATCAAATTTTGTTAACATGGCTACTAAAAGGGCAGTTAGCAGGCATAAACAGGCATAGTTAAAGTTTCGGTTGATGAATAGATTCACTTTCCCCTCCAAGCGATTAATTTGGTTATCAGCAATAGAAAATAGTGCATGAAGTTGGCGCTTCAAAACATTGCGTCTTAATGGATGTAAAAACATAAAATATGTCTTGAAAAGGCTTGATTTTCGTTACTGACAATATCTTCGCTGACGAAGAGGTAGCAAATTATCAAACCTATACAGGAAGATGATTTTACATATTTATAAGCACAATGCCAGTAAGTTAAGACACTGAGAAGTATTTATTCAGATTAAAAGCCTCATTTATGTGCGACTTTTAATACAATAGCAAATTTTACACATATATTAAGCATTTAAAAGCCTCATTTAATGAAACAATTAAGATTATCCACATAAGTATAAGTCTCCAAACTGCTGTGTTATCGTGATACTAGAACAAGTGAGGCTTTTTACAGGTTTGTAGATGACTCAGATTTATAGGAATACTCTTAAAGACTTAGTTGGCGAAGAAGGCGTGTCTGATAACGAACTAGAAGTTCTGGATTTAGCCTTAAATGGGAAGTCGCCAGCAGAAATCAAGACAATTTTAGGACGGCAGTCTGAAAATGCTGTGCAGAAAACGCTGTCGCGAATCTATACGAAGTTCCGAATCACTGGTGCAGGGCCGGGAAAACTATCTAAATTGCAAAAGATCCTCTCTGACCGTCTTCAAGCCAAGCAAGGTAGACGCAAAGTCTTTATTGCTTGGGCTGGTAGCAATAGTAAGTACCAAGCTGAAAAAGTTAGAGATGTCCTTTTTAAGCATCCACAGATTGAAGCCTTCATTTTAGACATTGATGGAAGTTCAAGATCCGCTTGGCTTCAAGAAACTGAACAGATTCTTTCAACAGTGGACTTTGGTATCCTCTGCTTGCCTAAGGAATGCTTTGGACAAGCATGGGTTAATTTTTTGGTTGGCCTATTTTCTGGAAGACTTCATAATTTCAGACTCTTACGCTTCACTAAAAAAGTTAATTTTGAAATTCCAATTCACTTTCCTTCAATTGATGGAACAGAGAAGAAAAATTTGGCGTATTTACTTTCTGAAATAACTGGTAGTGGCATAGAAGAAGCAAAGGATTGGATCGACTATAAACTCTCTACTTCTAACTGGTTAAACGAATTAATTGAAGAAGAACTGAATAGTCCCCCCCCAAGTCAAGTTCCAAAAGCGAGAATTATTTTAAATACTGTAGAACCAATCTTTAAGAGTAATAATTATTTGCAGAATAACACAATATTCCAACAGCTTGTCATTAATGATATTGCCGATATTGATGAGCGAATTGAAGATTTAAATTCTAATGGCTCAGTTTACTCGATGCCGTTAGAGTTATATCCACGCCGTCTTACTGCATTACAGCAGAAGCTCAAAGTCCGCGTCAAAGCAATAGCGATCGTTGATGGTGTAGAAGCTTTTTGGGCAAGTGACAAAGGAGATGAAGTTGCAAGAACTGCACATCCAGAAAGTGAGAGATTATTTGTTTTTTCAAGTGAGCAAGATTTTGAAAGAGGCTTAAACTTTCTATTACGACATGCTTCTTATTACAAGGTTTTTGTTACAACAAAAGATATTTATATTCCCTATGCAGAAGAATTTTCTTTGAGAGACGTTTCAACTAGATATAATACTAAATCTTTGAATTACAAATTATCAACTCTACCAACCAAAGAATATGCAATTATTGAAACTGATGATGGGAAAAATCAGTTAATTGCATGGTACGAGAATGATAATCTTAGGCAAGACCGGAGTATAAGGTTAGCTAATTTCTCTCCTAAAGTAGGTGAGATTGATCAGTATAAAGAAGTCCTCTCAAATTTCCTGGCACGAGCTAGTAGGAATGATGGTGTCTTTCAAGTAACAGTAGAAAATTCAATTACAAAAGTAAATTTTGATAAAAGCCTGGATAAAATAGTATTTCAAAAGCTTGATATAATTAGACAGAATTTATTCAGAAAATCGCCATACGAATTTATCAAGTTTCCTAAAGAGCTACTTAAAGATTTACAAAAAGTCAGAAACAAATTAAATCGTTTTAAAGATAAGAATGAGGTCATTCAGGAAGCTCTAAAAGTTGTATGTGAGAGACTTAATTCTCAAACAGCTTCTATTTTTCTATTCTCAAAGGATGGACACCTACATCGTCAAAAAATAGTAGGTATTGATGCCAATGGTAAGGAAATAGATGATAAATGGTTTGAAGGCGAAAACTATCTACCTGGTGAAAGTTTCACTGGTCAAGCTGCTCTCCCTCATGAAGATGGATTTGGGCAGCCTCAGTCAGCCAATGATTTGAGAGAAATACCTTTAGATGCCAAAAGTCAAGAGAAATATTCAAAGAAACTCGGAGGAATTTATTCTGCTATTGCTGTTCCTCTAGACGGTCAACATAAAACTTATGGAGTACTTGAAGTAATTAATAAAATTGATCCAAACAAAAGGAAACCTATTCCCAATTCTGGTTTCTCTCAAGAAGAAATTCATTGGTTATATACAATAGGCTCTTCAGTCGCATCTGCAATATCAAATTTACGCAAAAAGCGTCAGGTAAAACTACTTGCGGATTTGTCAGATGCTTTAGTTGGTTATCATAGTAATCTTTCTGATATCCAAGACGCATACAAAACTGTTGTTAACCGTTTAGTTTCAGATGACACAGCCTTTGAAGTATGCATACTACGAGTAAAAAATAAAAATCATTTGCTTGAAGTTGTAGATAAAGCAGGGGCTGAGAGCATTAAATGGGATAAAAGATTAGATGATCCTAGAGGTTATGAAGATGGATTCGTAGGAGATACTCTTAGGCAAAAACGTGCTATCTCACTTACCGGAATAAATGATCAAAACATAGAAAAATTCAAAAACCAAGATTGGATAGTGCTTAACCAATTTAAATCTTTTGGGTGTTTTCCACTCATTTATAAAGAAGAAGTTGTAGGAGCGCTCTCTTTATATACTGGGTATGAATATGATTTTCATCCTGGCTGCAAAGAATTCTTGGAGAGAGTAGCATCCTTAACTGCTGCTTTTATAGGAAGAGTCAAAGAGTCAGAGATAGTTAAGAGTGTAGTTCGGGATCTCAATAATAGCCCCGATACCTCTGACTTATTGCAGCTAAAAGAAGAAGAACTGCGTGAGCAACTTGCTATTATCCAAAAACAACGAGATAGTATTCGGGAAAAACTTGACGCAACCTTTGGAAATCGACATCAATCTAATCATCCAGAGTGTTCTCCCGAAGCTTCTATAGAGATAGTCACAAAGTATTGCTCCTAATGTAATTCTTAACTACATTAGCTCTGGTAATTTCCAAAAGCGTCGGATTTTAATTCTCAGTTACATAGGAATATTTTCCATTGGTGATTTAGTCACCCAATTTTCAGTATCTCACAAAATCACACTGGTATCGTCCTAATCAAGTTTGACAGTTCGTCTTTTGACAGCGATCGCAACTTCATTTATATTGCCCCACTAGAGGAGTGCTAAGTACTGAGTACTAAGCAAAAAAGAAGAGAAAACAATTTCTTCTTAATTCTTCAAAATCTTTATTCCTACACTCAGGACTCATGGCTCAGAACTCAGGAATTTTTTTATGGTAGATTTGTTGCTAATCTCAATCCTGGGGTTCCTAGGGAGTTTTGGGCATTGCTTTGGGATGTGTGGTCCCCTAACAGTGGCGTTTTCTCTGTCTCATCAGCCGAAAGTTCCACACACAGCTTCATTAGGGCGCACATTAACCTTAGAAAAGTCCGGCACTTGGCAACAGCAATTAAAATTTCATATTTTGCTAAACCTGGGGCGGATGTTGAGCTATGGTCTAGTCGGTGCTGGCATTGGGGCGCTAGGTTCGGTATTGCTGCAAGGTGGACAGCTAGCAGGTGTTGGTAGCGACTTCCGGCGTTGGATGGCAATTTTAACTGGCGTAATGCTGATTTGGTTTGGCTTAGGACAAGTAAAACCCGATTTACTGCCGCGCATTCCCGTATTACACCCCTTATTACAAGGTAGTTTACACGATCGCCTCAGCACAGGAATGGTTAAGCTTTCCTTAAAAACCAAATGGTGGACACCAATGCTTTTGGGGATGACTTGGGGTTTAATGCCCTGTGGTTTCCTGTATGCTGCCCAAATTAAAGCTGCTGAAACTGGCAATTTATGGATGGGTGGGGCAACTATGCTAGCTTTTGGACTGGGAACCCTGCCCACGATGCTAGGTGTAGGCGTTTCCACATCATTGGTAAGTAAAGACAGGCGCAGTCAGCTGTTTCGATTAGGCGGTTGGGTGACGCTCATCATTGGCGTTATCACCTTGTTGCGGACTGGTGACACAATGGTAGATTACACCGGACACGCCGCGTTAATCTGCTTAATTTTGGCGCTAATTGCGCGTCCTATTAGTGGCTTGTGGGCTTCACCACTACGTTACCGTCGAGCCTTGGGAGTGGGATCTTTTGTGCTTTCTGTGGTTCACACCGTCCACATGATAGAACACTCATTGCAATGGAAATTTGCCGCCTTTTCTTTCCTGCCGCCAGAATTTCAGTGGGGTATGGCTGCGGGTGCTGTAGCATTGATATTAATGTCCCCCGCCGCTTTTACGAGTTGGGAATCGTTGCAAAAATCTTTGGGCAAGCGTTGGCGACAGATTCATCTATTGGGTGTGCCAGCCTTGCTCTTGAGTGCCATTCATGCTGTGTTGATTGGTTCCCATTACCTGGGTTCCTTGCAATCAACTTGGGGAAATAAATTAGCGGCAGTACTGATGGGAATTGTTACCCTCAATGTCTTGATGGTACGTTCACGCTTTTTTTGGTCAAAGTTAGCCGTAGAAAAGTTTTATGTCCCTCCAACAAAATCGCGGTAAATCATCCTTATTTTCTGGCTCCATCCCAACAAGCCAAAAACAAAGGCTTTACCCGCTCAAAGGCATTTCCTGGAATCAAGGAATAATAAATACTTTATTATTCCTGAGTTGCTTAGTTATACCAATAGCTAATCTTGACCCTGTTTTTGCTCATAAGGTGGAAGTAGCTGGAGATGTCGGTGGCACTCTCCACATTGAACCAAATGATAATCCCCGTGCTGGAGAACCAAGCTTGGCTTGGTTTGCACTTACCCGCAGAGGTGGAAGGGTGATTCCCCTGTCACAGTGTAATTGTCAGTTGGCTGTTTATGCCCAACCTTATGCAGCCGGAGAGCCACCACTATTAGAACCACAGTTAGAACCTGTGGCCGCTGAACGCTATCAAGGCATCCCAGGTGCTGAAGTTGTCTTTCCCAAGCCAGGTATTTATCAGTTGCAACTGAATGGTAAACCACTCTCTGGGGCAAGATTCAAACCCTTTGAGTTCAAATTTGAAGTTACTGTGGCAGGCGGGTCTACACAAAACACACGAAATTTACGAAATGTCAATGGTGATTTAGTAGAGGGTGGATCTCAACAATTACCATTTTGGGCGATCGCACTTCCAATCCTAGGATTTATCGCCATCTTAGTTGTCGTACTGCGAAGCATGAAAGGGAGTGGGGAGTAGGGAGTGGAGAAAGAGGGCAGGGGGCAGGGAGCAGGGGGCAGGGAGCAGGGGGAGAAGAGAAGCAGGGGAAGAGAAATTGCTTAATAATAATCTCTCTTTCCTCCCCTGCATCCCCTGCCTCCCCTGCCTATTTATGTCGCTTCTGATGCCACTGCCACGCATGAGCAACAATATCTTTAATGGATGGATACTGAGGTTGCCAGCCTAAAATTGTTCTAGCTTTCTCGCCACTGCCAATGAGAATTGGGGGATCACCAGGACGGCGATCGCGTTCTTCTACTGCTATCGAAGTTCCTGTAACCTGTTCGGCAGCTGCAATTACTTCTCTGACGGAGAAGCCGCTACCATTACCCAAATTGAAAACTTCGCTATCGTCACCTTTCAATAAATATTCCAATCCTAAAATATGGGCATCTGCTAAGTCGTTAACGTGAATATAATCGCGAATACAAGTACCATCGGGCGTAGGGTAATCAGTGCCGAAAATTGAGATGGATTCTCGTTTGCCTAAAGCGGCCATCAGCACCAAGGGAATCAAATGGGTTTCTGGGTTGTGATCCTCGCCGAGTAACCCACTGGGATTAGCACCAGCAGCATTAAAATAGCGGAAACGCACTGATTTAAAACCGTAAGCAACATCAAAATCAGAAAGAATCCGCTCTACCATTAGTTTTGTAGCGCCATAGGGATTAATCGGATTTTGGGGATGGTTTTCTGGAATAGGTACAAATTCTGGTACCCCGTAGGTAGCACAGGTAGAAGAAAAGACAAATTTCTTCACAGATGCCGTCAGCATCGCTTCTAACAGGGTTAAAGTACCAACAACGTTATTGCGGTAATATTTAGCTGGGTCAGTCACCGATTCTCCTACGTAGGCATAGGCAGAAAAGTGCATCACAGCAGCAATATCGCGGGTTTTAAATAGATGATCTAGCAAGGCGCGATCGCCTGTATCCCCTACTATCAGTTCTACCTGTAAAACTTTTTCTACCAAATCACGATGCCCATAGACCAGATTATCAAGTATGACAACGTTATAACCCGCTTGTTTCAGGGCAAGCACCGTATGAGAACCAATATATCCAGCTCCCCCCGTAACCAAAATGGTAGGTTTTCCAGGCGACATAGTTTTTCCTTTTGAGTCGATTACTCGATTGATTTAGTTTACCGGTACTATATTACTCTTCTGGAAAAATATAAATAATAGACGCAGTGTCAAAAAATTGCACTAAAATCACTACGACGGTAGTCATTGGGTGTGAGGTTTGAGGTATTTTAAGTCAAACAGTGCGATTACAATTTGGCAATAAAATAAATTCATTTCCCGAAACCTCTAGGTTGACGCTTACGGGTGACGCTCCTAGCGTCGCTAAAGCTAAGAAGTCGCTAGTTGTTTTATGCAGGGAAACCATGCACGACATTTCCTCTTGGGGAGCCACTTTTTCTCTAAACAAGAGAAGTGGCGTGGAAATCCTAAGCAAGAAGGACTGTCTTACCACCACATTGGCTCACTGCACCAGAAAATTTGAGAGTTAATCTATGTTTCTATTGTTAAGCCGAGTACTGTTGTGGCTGCTGATTGGCACTATCGTATATTCTCTGTTCCAGCGATTTTATCCTTCTGGAAGTTTTGTAGGGCGATTAATCCTAGTCGTTATCTTGGTAATCGTAGCCCTATCATTTCTTAACCCCAATGAACCAGCTGTGGCATCGTTATGGAGGATGCTGTCTTTTCCACTCAGACCTCTAGGAGCCTCTGTTTTAATGATGATTTTTGCAGCTCAGAGAATCAAAGGAGGCGGAATAGACAAACCAGGAGGATACTTGATAGGTTGGGCACTGACGATTTTGCTGTTAGCAAGTACACCAGCAGTCGCCTATTTCCTTTATCGCGCACCTCTAGCAATGGCAGGTGAAACCTATGTAGCAACTGTTACACCAACATCTGGGACACTAGTGGCATTAGGGCAACAAACCACCACGGCGAAAATCTCAGATGTAATGGGGGATAGCATTATTTCTTATAATCTGAGAGTGCCTCCCTACCTATTACAAGGAAATCCTCAAGATATTCGCACACGCGGTTTAAGGCTTGAAGACTTTGTACCGAATGCCGAAACGTTACTATTGACAACAAGAACTTGGGAAAGTTATCTAGCTGAAGTTTACAGGTTCATGCGTGTTCAGAGGTAACAAACTAAAAGAGAAGTCAGAATTCAGAATTCTGAATACAGAATGCAAGACGCTCCTAACCGTTGCGTTAGCGACGTAGAAGCGTCTGACTCGTTAACGCTGCGCTATCAGTGGGAGATTTAACCCGCCACTGATTGTTCGCATAGCATCCCGTAGGGAAGACCACCAAATTTAAAATTTAGTGGGAAAATTTAGTGGGGGACTTAAACCCGTTTATTCATCTACCCTGCAAGAAAGCTAAGAGCGAACAAGTGACGCTCGTCCGTAGCTAGCGCTCTGCTAACGGCAGTCGCACAGAATTAAATACTGAATTTTGGCTCCTGACTTCTGAATTGTTTCTTGTTAATTTCCAAGTGATATTTCCTCTACATAGCTGTCTGCTTCGACTAGCAGTTAATCTAGGATGATAAAGTAGCAAAATTGCTTTAATGGCAAAATTTCGACGAATCGCTAAACTCAGTGCTTACCTACGACCCCATTGGCGAGAGACGTCCTTAGGGATTCTCGCTTTATTTTCTGTCAATGCACTGGGCGTTTATATCCCTTGGTTGATTCGTGGTGGTGTTGATAAACTGTCGACAACCTTCAACTGGGATGAAATACTACATTACGTAGTAATTATTATTTTGCTCAGTTCGGCAATGTGGCTAATGCGGATGGCATCCCGCATTTGGCTGTTTGGGGTGGGGCGTCAGGTGGAATTTGACCTGAAACAACGGATTTTTGAACACTTACTCAAGCTGGAGCCAGCTTATTTTGCTAGTAACAGTGCTGGCGATTTGATTAATCGGGCTACCAGTGATGTGGACAATATCAAGCGATTGTTGGGTTTTGCAGTCTTGAGTTTGGCAAATACGGTGTTTGCCTACACTCTGACGTTGCCAGTAATGCTGGCGATTAGTGTGGATCTGACACTAGCCTCTCTGGCGGTGTATCCTTTTATGCTCTTGTTAGTGAGTCTGTTTAGCGATCGCTTACGCAAACAACAAGCAGCAGTCCAAGAGCAACTCTCTGAGATCAGCGAACTCATCCAAGAGGATATCAGTGGCATTGCCTTAATTAAAATCTATGCCCAAGAAGCAAACGAGCGTCGAGCGTTCGCCAAGAAAAATCAGCAGCTATTGAATGCTAACCTGGAACTGGCAAAAATCCGAAATACACTATTTCCGCTAATTGGCGGGCTAGCCAATATCAGCTCGCTGGTAATCATCTGGCTAGGGGCGGCGCGGATGTCCTCTGGGACACTTCAGGTTGGCGACTTTTTAGCATTGTTAATTTATGTAGAGCGTCTAGTTTTCCCCACAGCCATTTTAGGATTCACAATTACGGCTTACCAACGGGGTGAAGTTAGTATCGATCGCCTTGAATCTATTCTCTCTGTTACACCGAAAATCCAAGACAAAGCCGATGCCATACATTTACCAGTGGCTGAACTTAAAGGAGAAGTGACAGCTAAAAATCTCACCTATACTTACCCTGGTTCCACGACTCCATCTTTAGAAAATGTTAACTTTACCATTGCTCCCGGAGAAACCGTGGCCATTGTTGGGGCAATTGGTTCGGGAAAATCCACTTTAGCGAATGCTTTGCCGCGCTTGTTGGATATTGAATCAGGACAATTGTTTTTAGATGGGCTGGATATTACTAAGATAGCTTTGGCGGATTTGCGAGGTGCGATCGCCTACGTTCCTCAGGATAGCTTTTTATTTAGTACTACAATCAAAAATAATATCCGTTACGGTGACCCAATTAGCGAACAAGAGCAGATAGAATCTGTTGCTAAACTTGCCCAAATTGAATCAGAAATTGATAATTTTCCCCAGCAATATGAGACTCTTGTTGGTGAACGCGGTATTACGCTTTCTGGTGGTCAACGACAACGTACTGCCTTAGCTAGGGCGATGCTGGTCAATGCTCCAGTGCTAATTTTAGATGATGCCCTCTCTAGTGTGGATAATCAAACAGCCACGCAAATCCTCAGAAATCTCTCTGGTGGTAGTGTACGCAAAACAGTAATTTTCATTACCCACCAATTATCGGCAGCGGCAGCTGCTGACCGAATTTTTGTGATGGAAAAAGGAAAAATTGTTCAGATAGGCAATCACTTAGAACTGGTGCAACAACAGGGTCTATATAGAACTTTGTGGAGCCAGCATCAGGTTGAAGAATTACTGCACTAGTACCGCAAAGCGGAAGTCAAAAGTCAAAAGTCAAAAGTATTATGGAATAAGCTGTTTAGGACTTTTCAATAGTCTGCTTATTTCCGCTATCCTGCACTAGTACCACATTTAATATTAGGGACAATTTTTTATCCAGCGTGTATAATTTATCATTTAATATTTAAAAATTACCTCGTTTGATAATATATGCTGGAATTTTTGCAAAATTTTTTGACTGATAGCTCATTTATTCCACATGGACATTGTTACCTCTGGAAGCCGAGTTTAGTGTGGCTAAACATCATTTCAGATTCTCTAATTGCTTTGGTGTATTATTCTATTCCCATCGCCCTTGTTTACTTTGTCCACAAGCGAAAGGATTTCCCTTTCAAATGGATACTTTTATTATTTGGAGCTTTTATCATCTCTTGTGGTACAACCCATGTGATGGATGTATGGACGCTTTGGCATCTAACTTACTGGCTGTCCACTTTCATCAAATTTATTACGGCTATTATCTCACTATATACAGCGATCGCACTGTTACCCATCATTCCCCAGGCTCTGGCTTTGCCAAGTCCGGCACAACTAGAAGCAGCTAACTGCCAACTGAAACTAACCTTAAAGGAACTTGAAAATACGCAAGCTCAACTGATTCAAACTGAAAAAATGTCTTCATTAGGGCAATTAGTTGGAGGTATTGCCCATGAAATTAATAACCCTGTGAATTTTATTGACGCTAATATTGTTATTATCAATGAATATACTAAAAATTTACTCAGTTTGATTACACTTTTTCAAGAATGCGATCGTCATTTAGGATCAGAAATTCAAGCTTTTATTGAAGAAATTGACCTTGATTTCATTAAAGAAGACGTACCGAAAATCTTATCTTCCATGAAAATGGGAGCCGGGCGCATTTCTAAGCTAGTGTTATCTTTGCGTAACTTCTCGCGGCTAGATGAAGCTGACAAAAAAGAAGTTGATATCCACGATGGTCTTGATAGCACTCTCTTGATTTTGCAAAATCGCTTGGAAGCCAAAATAAATCATCCAGATATTCAAGTTATAAAAGAATACGGCAAGTTGTCTAAAGTCGAGTGCTATCCTGGACAACTCAATCAAGTATTTATGAATATTTTGAATAATTCTATTGATACTTTGATAGAATCAGTAATTGGTTGTCAGTTGTTAGTGGATAATGCCAAAATAACTGGCAATCAACAACTGAGAACTAAAGCTAAGGCTCCCCAGATTCGCATTTGCACTGAGGTTTTAGACAGCAATCAAGTGATAATTCGGATTGCTGATAATGGCTGTGGTATGACAGAAACAGTAAAGCAAAAAGTTTTTGACCCCTTTTTTACAACTAAACCTGTTGGTTCAGGTACAGGTTTAGGGATGTCGATCAGCTACCAAATTATCAACAAACATGGTGGTCAACTCAAGTGTGTTTCTACACCGCTTCAAGGCACAGAGTTTATCATCCAGATTCCGATTCAAATAAAGTCTGTTTTATGAAAATTTGGTCTATCCATCAAGACGTAAAATAGGCAATCTAAAACACTACCGTTTTGGGAATTGCAGAGAAGTATTTAGTTAAAGTTTTTGCTTTATTTAACTTATACAAATTTATAAAAATCAGAACTATTTTCTGAAAAAGCCTGTCCAATAATAAGTTATGCTGCAAAAATTCTAGGGATGATGATAAGCACAAAAATAATATACATATCTTTATTCCTCTTTTTGATGATTGCTTTGTTTTGGCTCAAAGAGAAGCCAACTGAGGCAAATTCCTTGCAAGTAACTGAACAGCAGACAATTAGAGTTTTATTTATTGGCAACAGCTATACCTATGTCAATGATCTTCCTTGGTTAACACAACAGTTGGCTGAGTCGGCAAAAGAAATTAGAATGCTCGAAACTGAAATGGTTGTGGTAGGTGGAGCTACCCTCAAAAGCCATTGGAAACGTGGTAAAGCACTTAGGCTATTGAGAGCGAAACAATGGGACTACGTGGTACTCCAAGAGCAAAGTACCTTACCGATTACCAATCCAAAAGAAATGTACAAGTACGCTAGTCTGTTTGATGCCGAAATCAAGCGAGTGAATTCTCAAACAGTGTTCTACTTGACTTGGGCAAAGCAAAATCAACCAGAAACGCAACAGATATTGACTGATTCATACATGGCAATTGCTAGAGAACTGAAAGCCAAAGTTGCACCTGTTGGAATAGTTTGGCAAAAAGTTCAGGAAGCTAATCCGAAATTGAACCTTTATAATCCAGATCAAAGCCACCCTAGCCCTATTGGCTCTTACGTAGCAGCATCTGTATTTTATACAACATTTTACCAAGGAAGCCCGGTAGGATTGAGTCGTCGTATATACAGTAGTCAATTTAATACCCCACAAGAGGGCAACACAGTTGAACTGGAAAGTTTAAGTGAAACAGATGCCCAAATAATTCAAAATTTAGTTGAAGACATCGTCAGAAAGATAGAAGGGCAGACTTTTGCGTAGTTTCAAATAAGTTCGGATAAAGTATTTTGGGAGCAATGTCTGCGACGGGCAACTCATAGAGAGGCTACGTAGCCTATTATCATGAAAAGTTTTGTAATAACCGTAGCTTTACATAATTTGATGAAGCTAGTGTAATCTAACGTAGTAATCACGTTAGTTTTTTTGTGTGTATGGGTAGTATAAATTACCGAAAAAACTAATTTGGCAGACGGTAATGTTCAAAACTCAATTATCACAATCCCGTGCTTGGGGGGAATTTTACACCTTGAAGTTAATGCATCGCCATATTGGAGCGATCGCAGTTCTAATTTTAATTAGCTTACTGAGTTCATTGAGTGGAACACCAGTTGATCGTACCATCTCTAACTGCTGGGAGGGCTTTATCTGGGGACTAGCAGATCCAGTAATTAGCTTGGATTGTTTAGTTGGTATTGTTGCTATTGGCTTACTCTCATCTGTATTTATTCGTGGCGCTGCGATCGCTGGATGTTTTGTCTTAGCAGCAATCTTGGGGATTGTAATTCATTCATTTCAGTTAAATTTACCAGGCACAGAAATAGCTATCGCCATTTCTACCATTGTTTTTGGTACTATGCTGATGCTGCCAAATCAACCAAACTTTATAGTACTTGCTTTGGTAGGCGTTAGTGCTGGTTTATTTCAGGGTTACGCCGATGCTGAATCTATTATTGGGGCAGGAACGATGCCATTAATTGCCTATATACTAGGCATTACCTTAACTCTGTTTACGGTTGCCATGAGTGCCAGAGAAATTGGTAGTGCAATGGGTATGGGAGAAATCAACCGAATTTTACCCTGGAAAATTACCATTGCTGGCTTTGCTTTCTGTGCGATCGGGATTGTATTTTTGAGCAATTCGATAATTTAGATATTTCAATTCAGTGGAATACATTCATTCGTGGGGGCGTACACCTAGCTGTGCGCCCCCACTACGCCTTTAGAATAATTTAAATCTTTACCGATGGAAGTTGTCCAGCAAGCAGCACAGCGTTTTAATGAAATAAGGTGATGCATCTCTGCGCTAATCTAGAGGCTATAGCTAACAAAAACTTATGACACCTGAAGAAATTGCGAGTACGCTAACAGAATTATTTGGCACATCTGCTGTTGATGCTTTGGTGCAGCCCGTCGTAGAGATCGCTGCTGGATCTTGGCAAATAGATACTTCTACTTTTCGGCTGTTAGTGCTGCTTTCCGAAGATAATACTTGGCTGCGAGTTTTACTGCCTATTGTGCCTATCCAAGAAGCCCAACCATTTTTAGGACAGTTCTTAGAAGCCAACTTTGATGAGACTCAAGAAGTACGTTACGCTTTGTATGAAGGGGTAATTTGGGGAGTATTTCAACATAACACTGACAGTTTAGTGAGTGCAGATTTTTCCAATGCAATTAATCGACTTGTATCTCTCCATGAGGCTGGATTAAATGATGTTTTTAATAGACTAATCGAAAGTCGTATCCGGCAAATTATTGAAGCAGCAAAGCAGCAAGGACAATCTCTGCAAGCTACTATGCAAAGCTTGGAACGCTTTTACGCCGAAGGATTATTGGGTGAAGTAAACCAGACTTCAGATGCGCGAGAAGAAGTTTTAACTGCTTGGCGGCGTCAGTTAGAAAAATTATGGAATGAAAGTTGATTTCAATTTTTAATAGTAATTCTTATCCGCGCCCAGTTTACATATTAAAGTAATTTACACATATATTTATTCACATGGATATCATTGAAATCCTCAAAGAAGACTATCAAAGATTCCCAGAAAATCAAACTTACAGCATTTACGCCCCAGACGTTTATTTTCAAGACCCACTGAATAAATTTCATGGCGTTAAACGTTACAAAAAAATGATTAATTTCATTCAAACTTGGTTTTTAGATCCCAAGATGGACTTACATAATATTCAACGTTTAGGAGAGACAATAAAAACTGAGTGGACACTCAGTTGGAATACTCCTCTTCCCTGGAAGCCACGGATTTCTATTCCTGGTTGGAGTGAATTAAGTCTCAACTCGAATGGTTTGATTGTCTCTCATGTCGATTATTGGAATTGTTCACGCTTAGACGTATTAAAGCAACATTTATAGAGCTTCTGGATATGAGCGTTCCGGTTAGAGTTTAGAAACAGTAGTTGCACCGACTGCCATGACTTCAGACCATTAGCTCAGACGATTGTCATCTAAAACTAGAAAACTCCTCACAGTGTTTGAAATATTTGGTTATCGGAAATCTGCATTGATTGGTTATAAATACAGCCAAGCTCACACAAGCGCAGAAATTAGGGACTTCCAGTTAAAAAAACATCCCATCCCTGCGGAACGCTGCGCGTTGGCGGAAGCCTCTCGCAGAGAAGGCGTTAGCCTGCGGCAAGTCGCTTTGCGTCTACGTTAAAAAATTGACTTTAGCAAAGAGTATTAGGCTTAACGGAACTGTATTAACGCTTAGGCGTAGCTGACTTCCCACATTCCGTGAAAAGTCACTTCCTGTTCCTATGCTCCACATGGGAACGAGAGAACAATAAAAAATCGAGCTTTTTTCCATCCTGAAAGTGCGCCTTGTACATAAACTGCTGATTACAAGCTGCTACGCGTGTATGTATTTCAATCAGAAGCCATTATCAGCAACATCGCAACATCATAATTAATGTCAAAGTAATTATTCAAAAAAGCATATACCATACCTGAATTAAGAGAAATTACCCAGATTTATATATTAACTTTTTAAAAAATAAAATTATTCACTAATTTTACTGAACCAGAAAACAGCCTTACTAAGCCAAACTATTTATAGAACACTTTCTAAGGAATATATTTATGTCCCGTTGAAAACGTACATCAGTATTCTAGAAAAAGCTGAATTAAGTTCAACTGGGCTGAAAGCAATAGTCAAAAATTTCGTTTTTTATATTTTAGATTGACCCAATGACTTCAGATAGTTGCTCTGAATAAATAATCTTCGATTTTGGATAGTATAATTTTGCTCGCATTTAAATTCTGAGGCAACTCTTACAAGACGGGCAAAAATAAACATTTTTTAATTTTGACTTTTTCAATCCAAAATCTAAAATCTAAAATTCGATAAAAAACACTGCTTTTAAGCATAGCCAAAACGGCATGAAAGATTAAATTGCGCGTGGTATCTGTGATAGCGGTGTCCACAAAAGCAGCTTAAGGCGCCTCAATCTGGTGCAGGATAAGTCTCAAATAAGAACTGCTAAAACCGTCTGGTATAGCAGGGCAAGAGGCAGAAAGCATTGGTGAATAACCTTTTTAGCAAGACTACATCGAGGATGAGCAAACCCCACTTGTTTATTAAAACATTTGTTATCGGCTGCTGCGATACCTTTGGTGGGCTTTGCCTACGCAATTTCTTCTATTCCTGATGCTCTTTGATAAGGAAGGTTTATATACAGCTAATATCATGCAATACAATGCATATAAAATTATGCATTTTGTAAGATAGCCTCATTTCTAATGATGTTTAAAGTACTGTGATTTGGGAATTTCAACGATTTTCCTTGTCTAATTTTTGATTAGAGTTTATAGTGTTACGGTGTTTTCCCTGGCAATTTATCGGCAGATTTTTATCATGATTTATTCTCACCAATTGCAGAAGTATTTGGCGCATTTCTCTTTGTCTGTAGTATTATTAGCTGATTTATTAATCACGCTAAAAGCTCCGCCAGCGTTTGCCCAAACGGTAAATTCATCTATCGGTAATGCTGTAACATTCAGTTGCAATGATAGTGAAGCGACAATAAAAGCTAAAAATGGGCCTAGAGTATTATATGGAAGTTCAGCCGTTTACATTGGTTATCAGCAAGTATCATCTACTAACCAAAATCCTGTGACAATCCGTTTTAATAGTGGCATCAAATCATGGTGTAGAACTGATTACGAAACAACAAATGACGATGGTAGAGGTTACGGATTGTATTGGGATGGGGGCAATGTTTTATATGGCGTTTACTCTTCCACCGGTAGTCAGACTGGTAATGATTTTCGCCGCTTTGCAACTGGGCGTTGGTTGACTAGTTATGGTAACGGAGGCGGGCCAAAAGTTGCAGTTATAGCCCGGATCAATCCAGACAATGGCGAGGTTAATTATGCAACATTTTTAACTTCCAAAAAGCCAACTGATGGAAAAACTAACTCTCTACTTGTCCAAAACCTATCATGGAATGGCACAAATTTGACTGTGCAAGCACAGTCATGGTGGACTCCCCGTGGGGCTAATACAAATCCTATGACTTGCTCTGGTTCATCACCTTATCAATACACAGCAGTATTTACTGGCGATTTAACAAGGGTGAACTCGGCTTCAGCTCCTACCTGTAATTAAAGGGTAAGGATTCAGTTATCCAATTGAAGAAGCATATTTTTTCTAGTTGTTTAGGAATTGACAAAAGCGATCGCTCTTGGTAATTTTAGTGCGATCGCTCTTTCTCATTTATCTACTCCTAATTTTTCCCATGCGGACGATGAATAATTGTCTCTAAAACTCGCCGCTTGGCCTTTGTATCAATCCCTACTAAGCGGATATACTCACCGCTATATTCTGCCAAAGTTGCTTCCAAGTTTGAGATTGCATCAGACTCGGCATCAATGTGGCTATGAACACAGCTTTGCCAAGAACCTGTGCGGAAACGGCGCTCATCTACGTGTTCAATACTAATTTTGTAACCTTGAGATAATAATTGCCGAATCTGTTCTTGTGTCTCTAGAGTCAAATGTGGACTTGATACTTCTTGTTTCTGGAATCCATTAGTTTTTGCTTCTTGAGTTGCACCATTGCTTGATGGCTGATTAATTGGTGTTACAGCAGCAGGTTGTGCAGATTGAGAATTTCTACCTCGATTGAGTCGGTTGTAATCATCAACCAAATGGGAATTTTCCACCCGTTTTTGTTCACCAACGAGGAAATTACCAGACTCGATTAAGTGAGACAGCCTGAAATCTGGCTTTTTAAATTCTGGTGGCCCTTCAACGCTGTTAACGATATTCAAGGATACTTGCTCAAAACCTACTTGATGGATGTAGTTGCGGATTTGTTCGTCATAAATGCGCGATCGCAAAGCGCTAAAAAAGTCAATGGACTGATTGACAAAAGTATCAACTAGCTGTTCAACTTCCTTCTGTGACAGTCCATCCGGTTCAAAAATCCCTTTGACAATTCCCACCTTATCGTCTCGGTTTGGTTCCCAGTAGAATTTCTCCATCCGTCCATCCCGAATTAACGGTGCATAGAGGGTGGAAAAATCATTACCTGTGACAATAATCGGTACACGATGTAAAGGCGTGGAATCATAGCTTCCAGGTAATTGTACATCTGTGGGATTATCAGCAATATTCATCAGTGTGGCATTCACCAACTGCGTATTTACAGTATATTGAGTGCCTTCATCAAAGCGTCCAGCCCCTGCATCTAAATCGTTAATCATCAGTACACACATTTTGCCGCGTACTTTGATCAGTTCTGCTGTTTCCCGATAGCGCAGCCGAATCAACCGCGCTGGATCTCCTGCATCTGGACTTTCCAACTCGCCGCCAGAAATGTTAGTCACTTCGATACCCATTTTCTCGAAGACTAATTGACATTGAAATGTTTTGCCTTCTCCTTTGCGTCCGTGAATACCTAAAATCACCGGGACTCGCACGCCAGGAAGCTTTAGAAAGTTTTTGGTGATGTGGACAGCCAATTTGTCCAGAAACCGAGGAGCGATGTAGTAACCCATAAAATTATTTTTGCCTAGCACTGCTTAAAGTAATGTTAAGTTTTTTTGGTGGTGACTGTTTATTTATCTTTTGGTAGAAAAGCAACGCTATTTACCATACACGTCTTATTGGATATGCATCAAAAATTTTATCGACACTCAGTAATGGTATATTTTCCACTACCGATTGTGCAATTAAAATTCGGTCAAATGGATCACGGTGATGTAAGGGTAGTGTGGCAACAACAGCAACATGGCTAATTTTGATATCGAGTAACTTAAAATCGTTCAGGTTGAGTTGCTGTATTATGAATATCTCAAATGGCTGATTGAAACTAAGCTTGCCTAAATTCTGCTTAATAGCTATTTCCCATAGACTAGCGATACTTAGTAAAATTTCATTATTCTCATTCATTATTGATTAATTCTACTACTTGATTACTAAGTCTTGAATTATCTGTCACATACCAAATAAAAGTATGTGTATCCAGCAGGAATCTCATTCCATATATTCCTTAAACTCTTCGAGTGGTGCATCAAAGTCATCAGATATTGTAATTAAACCCTTTGCGCTTCCAGGTTGACGGCGGTGTTTAAGTGGCGACACAGGAGTTAATTTCACCAAAGGTTGATTATCTTTGATAATGATAATTTCCTCACCTCCGAGTGCTGCTTCAATTAAGTCGGGTAGATTTTTAGATGCTTCAGTTAGAGTAATTTGCTGCATAGTTACCACCTTTGGATATCAAAATTAGGTGCTACCACTATGCTAACTTTGAATGTTTGATTAAGTCAGAGGAAACCAATTTAACCAAGCGTCCCAATTTTCTACTATTTGGGCAAACTCTGTATAACCGGCTGCTCTTGGATGAACACCATCATTAGCTCTTGCTTCATTAATCCAGATATTTGATTTTCCTAATATTGGAAAAACGTCTAAATAAGGCACATTTAATTCTTTACAAATTAAAGCATATTGCTTAGATAAATCTGTAGTTCTCTGCTTTCTTTGAGGATCTTCTTGTTCTGCGTATGGTGCAGGCCCAATCATCAAAACAGGATATAACTTTTGAGCTTCACTTAAAATTTCATGGGCATTTTTGAGCGAATCTGCCAAATCTACGCGAGTTTTACTATTTTCTACTGTTGTGTCATTCAATCCAAAAGAAAATACAACTCTGCCATCATATTCTTTGGGTAAACGAAGTGATACTTCCTGTAACCAACGCTTTGATATATCAGTACTCGTATCACGCCTAATTCCTAAATTATAGTAAGTAATGTCATAACCTTTTTTATTAGCATTAGCAGATACTCTACCTGTCCAACCAAGACATTCTTGATCGCCAGTACCATTAACAAAAGAGTCACCAACAAAGCAAATTCTTACTTCCGGCAGATGCTGTAATTCCATTTATTATATTAAAAAAAGCAGAGGTTTACGCAAAGGGGTGCTGAGTTATTCTCTGCGTTGCTCTGCGTTTTCCTTTGCGTCCCTCTGCGTTTCAAAAAAAATCTAGTAAATAGGAGAGGCAGATAATTCCACCTCTCCTATAGAGATAAACTAATTACTTAGAGCAACGCTTGCTTTAGTATCTGTTGGTTTTGTTAGGTTTGTGAACAAGAAAGCTGAGAACTTGGCACTGCTTGATGTTATCAAAACCTACAACACGGATAAAGCTGGTGTTGAATTGAGAACGGCATCCTTGAACTTCGCTCAATACTTCTTGAGTGGATTTAGCACCGAACAAAGGCAACTTCCACATTGTCCAATATAATTCTGTAGGCTCAGAAGTTTCGTTAAACTCGATCGCTGGAATGTAACCTTGATTCAAAATGTACTGGATCTGCTTGGCAATTTGAGCGTCAGTCAGGGGTGGCAGATAAGAAAGGGTTTCGTAACGACGCTCTTTTGGTAAAGTTTGCATAGCTTTTGATAATGGGTTGCGATTTTGACTACTAGGTTGACCGAACTAATTAGATAAGTTATCCAAATTCGGATCTGAAGTTGCTTGCTGTTCTGGTTGCAGACTGGGGTTAGATGTGTCTATTCGTGTGATGCGTTCTAGATGCTGGCGACGCTTTTCCATGTTGCCTTGTTGAATGCCAGTGCGAACCATTTCTGGTAAAAAATCAGCAACTTCCTCCGCAATATGTTCTCTGACAGTCATGATCCGCAATGCTAAATCTGGCTTTTCTCGGAACAATTGCTCAATGTATGCTTCACCATCCTGAATTTTGTCAGTGGAAAAGTTATGCAACCAAAGTGCTAGTGGAGGATTTGTTTCGCCTAGCTGTGCCAGTACTGTCCTTAAAGCCTGATAAGTCAGGTAACTTTGGAGAGTCTTGGCTGTGTCCTTCGCAATTTGCTTAAGATTCATGCTTGACCCCAGCCCTAAAGAGTTATGAGTTATGAGTTATGAGTTATGAATTAATGCAAATCCTAACTCTTAACTCTTAACTCTTAACCGTTAACTCAGATCAGACGGTATCCATTGCTTCAAACTCGAACTTGATTTCTTTCCACAGTTCGCAAGCAACAGCTAGTTCAGGAGACCACTTGGCAGCTTCGCGGATGATATCGTTACCTTCACGAGCCAAGTTGCGGCCTTCGTTACGAGCTTGAACAACGGCTTCCAAGGCGACGCGGTTAGCGGTTGCACCAGGAGCGTTACCCCAAGGATGTCCCAGAGTACCACCACCGAATTGTAGTACGGAGTCATCACCAAAGATTTCTACCAGTGCGGGCATATGCCATACGTGGATACCACCAGAAGCAACTGCCATTACACCAGGTAGAGAAGCCCAGTCTTGGGTAAAGTAAATACCACGAGACTTGTCTTGCTCAATGTAGTTTTCACGCAACAGGTCAACGAAGCCCATTGTGATGCCACGCTCACCTTCCAACTTACCAACTACGGTACCGGTGTGGATGTGGTCACCACCAGACAAACGTAGGGCTTTAGCCAATACACGGAAGTGAATACCGTGGTTCTTTTGACGGTCGATTACAGCGTGCATAGCACGGTGAATGTGTAGCAGGATACCGTTATCACGGCACCAACGAGCCAATGTGGTGTTGGCGGTGAAACCTGCTGTCAGGTAGTCATGCATGATGATGGGCATTTTGAGTTCTTTAGCGTACTCAGCCCGCTTCAGCATTTCTTCACAGGTAGGAGCGGTAACGTTTAGGTAGTGACCTTTAATTTCACCGGTTTCTGCTTGAGCTTTGTTGATAGCTTCAGCTACGAACAAGAAGCGATCGCGCCATCTTTGGAATGGTGCGGAGTTGATGTTTTCGTCGTCTTTGGTGAAGTCCAAACCACCGCGCAAACACTCGTATACAGCGCGTCCGTAGTTCTTAGCAGAAAGACCCAATTTAGGCTTAATGGTACAACCCAGCAAAGGACGACCGTATTTGTTTAACTTGTCGCGCTCAACTTGAATACCGTGAGGAGGCCCTTGGAAAGTCTTGATGTAAGCAACAGGAAAGCGAATATCTTCTAGACGCAGTGCCCGCAGAGCTTTGAAACCAAATACGTTACCTACAATTGAGGTCAACACATTGGTTACAGAACCTTCTTCAAACAAGTCCAAAGGATAGGCAACGTAGCAGATGTACTGGTTGTCTTCACCGGGAACTGGTTCGATATCGTAGCAACGACCTTTGTAGCGATCGAGGTCGGTGAGCAAGTCTGTCCACACAGTTGTCCAAGTACCTGTGGAAGACTCAGCCGCTACAGCCGCACCTGCTTCTTCGGGAGGAACACCAGGCTGGGGTGTCATGCGGAACGCAGCTAGAAGATCGGTATCTTTTGGTGTGTAATCGGGTGTGTAATAAGTTAGTCTGTAATCTTTAACCCCGGCTTGATACCCAGACTTGCTCTGAGTCTTCGTTTGAGCGTAAGACATATTTTATCCTTCCCTGAAATCACTCTTGTTAATTATCAAATCACGTTTTGTGCAACTTCCCCTCACCCGATTTTTTCCCCCTTCATCGGGGAAAAGAACGGTAAAAATTTTTGTTAAGGGTTGTTTTTGGCAAAGGTTAGCAGTTTTTTTTGCGGCTGACACTTTGGTAGTGGTGGTAGCCCTCCTCACCAGTGTTGTCCCATTCTATGAGTACACGACCTAGCGCTTCTACTGTTTCCTCTTCCTACGAATCAAAATTCTTTTTTACCTCTTCTTCGCACCCAACTAAACCTTCTCAATTTCACCAAAAATTCCGCTTTTTGCGGCTTTATTTAGATAATTCCCCTACAAATCGGGGTATTCAGGGGATTGGGCTGGCTGGCACACATTCCCGCCTCTACACTCCCTATATCTTTTCCGTTGATGGAAAAGATACTAGAAAAGAATTTACTTGACAGAGATTTAGCAGAGTCGTGAGCGTAAAGATAAAAAATTGCACACCACGTAATTTGTAACTTATTCCACAATATATCAATAATTCGATAAGTTATTCTTTGAAAGTTTTTAACTTATATATTTAATTTTGTTATTACATAAAGATTTAACATTTTGTTACAGATCCTTTACAAGGTGTCATCAATAACTGTATAGAAGCTTTTGGGAGCGAGGAGTTAGGAGTTAAGAGTTATTAGGAAGTATTTCCCTAATGCCCAATGCCCAATCCCTATAAAATTTTAGGAAAATTCCAGATGACGTTTAAAAAATCCTGACTAGGGGAACACTGAAACTAACCCAAAGCCAGTTTAGGTAACAGCTATGGGTACTGTCTCCAAAGGAAATGTCACCGTGGTATTGTTTTGCAAGCGTACTAGTTTATTGACTACTTCTATCTTGCTGGGGTTGATAGCTTTGCCAAGTATAGGATGGGCACAAAAAACCCCTGATATTAATTCATCCGATCTAACTCCTGCTTACCCATCTTCTGCACCGCCACCGCGAGTAGAACCTTTGCCCAATGAGCGAGGAGTGCAAGAAAATTCGCCAAAAACTGATTATCGTGTTGGTAACTTACTGAGAGATATTACTGACAATCTTTGGGTAGGTTCTTGGCGGGGACTATCGCGGATTGATCCTAAAACTGGCAAGATTATTTCTCGTGTTAGTTTACCAAATGTTGCCATTGGTGCTTTAGCCCAAGACAAAGTAGGACGTTTGTGGGTAGGAAGTTATGATGGACTGTTCCGAGTAGACCCCCGTACTAGCGAAATCACCGCGCAGAATTTATTTTTGCCTTCTAAACGGGTGTTGTCATTGTTAGTTGACAAACGAGGTTATTTGTGGACTGGAACCGATAGCGGTTTAGCCCTAATTAGTCCCGACCAAGGCTTGATTATGACAACATTAAAAAATCTGCCTGGTGTCAGCGCCAACACCATGACTTTAGATGCTGAAGGTCAACTGTGGGTTGGTACACTTGATGGATTGGTGCGGGTAAATACTGCTAGTGCTGCGATTATGAAGCGGATAGCCAATTTACCAGGGACGACTGTCCAAGCTTTAGCTATCAGTCCAGAAGGATTAATTTGGGCAGGAATGCCAAATAATTTACTAGTTATTAACCCAAAAACTGGTGCAGTAGTGCGGTCTGTAACTCGCCTGCGTGGGCGTGATGTGACTGCGGTACGTTTTGCTAAAGATGGTAGTGTCTGGGTTGGGACTAACAATGGTTTGTTACGATTAAATCCAAATACAGGAGCTGTGTTAGATGCAGAAGTTGCTGGACTTCCTTCTAGTCGGGTTCTTGCCCTTGCACCTGACATCGCCAATAAATTATGGATCGGCACTAGTGAAGGTCTAGCTTGGTTAATGCCTAAAACCGACAGTGCAAAACCCCATATTGCTTTCAGTCGCGCCGTGAAGTAACAAGTTAGGAGTTAAGAGTTAAGAGTTAGGAATTAGAAGTTATGAATTAAATTAAATCCTGAACTATTTACTCCTAACTCATCACTCCTAACTCAGCACTTCTAATTCAGCACTCAACACTAAAAAAATGGCAATTACTACCCAGCAATTAATTCAATGGAAACACCAAGGACGTACAATTGTGGCGTTGACCGCCTGGGATTATGCGATCGCTCAACTCCTCGATGCAGCTGGTGTAGACTTAATCCTTGTGGGTGACTCTATGGCAGTAGTTCTAGGGTATGAAACAACACTGCCGATAACTTTGGATGAGATGATATACCACGCCAAATCTGTGCGCCGTGGGGTTAAACGCGCATTAGTTGTTGTAGATTTACCATTTTTGACGTATCAAGAAAGTCTCCAGCAAGCGATGCACTCAGCTGGGCGGGTACTCAAGGAAACGGGCGCTCAAGCGGTAAAATTGGAAGGTGGCTATCCAGCGATCGCAGAAACTATTGCTCATTTGGTTCAAGCTGGAATTCCGGTAATGGGTCATGTAGGTTTGACACCGCAATCAATACATCAACTGGGTTTACGACAACAAGGGAAAACCCAAGAAGCGAGTGAGAGAATTTTACTTGAAGCGATCGCTCTGGAACAAGCTGGTGTATTTTCTCTTGTTTTAGAGCATATCCCCGCAGATTTGGCAATGCAGATTACACAAAAACTCACAATTCCTACAATTGGTATCGGTGCAGGAACTCACTGCGATGGACAGGTTTTAGTTACCTCAGATGTAATTGGACTTACCGAGAAGCATCCACCATTTGCCAAAGTTTACACAAACTTGCGGGAAACGATTACCAAAGCCGTGCAAGATTATGCCGTGGAAGTGCGCGATCGTAAATTTCCGTAAGTGTGGAATTTACGATCAAAAAATACAAGAAGCTGGCAAATAGCTAGTTTTCCACCTGGGATAATCTATGCAATCAGAGAGCAGCACATTATAAAATTGCTGAAGTTCAAAATTGTGCCTTAACATCCAGAGTGAAAACTGACAGTATCTTTTATCGTTTATTTCAAGAATTCCCCAGTATCTTCTTTGAACTGATTGGCAATCCTCCTGAGACTGCAAATACCTATCAATTTTCTTCAGTTGAAATCAAACAAACTGCCTTTAGAATAAATAGTGTATTTCTTCCCACTCAAGACGAAGAAAATCCCATTTATTTCGTCGAAGTTCAATTTCAAGCAGATTTAGATATTTATTTGCGCCTAGTTTCAGAAGCATTTCTCTATTTACGGCAAAATAAATCTAAAAATTCTTGGCGAGGAGTGGTGATTTATCCCAGAAGAAATGTAGATACTGGTGAACGACAAGATTGCCACGAATTCTTCAACAGCAATCGTATTAGTATAATTTACTTGGATGAATTAGGCGAAGCTGCATCGCTACCAATAGGTATTGCTACCCTAAAATTAGTAATTGAAAATGAAGATACAACTATTACTACCGCAAGAGAACTAATTAACCGTACTAAACAAGCGATAAATTTGCAACTGCCACAAAAACAATTACTAGAATTAATAGAGACAATCTTAGTTTATAAATTGCCTAACATAAGTCGAGAGGAGATAGAAGCGATGTTTGGGTTAAGTGAGTTGAAGCAAACACGGGTTTATCAAGAAGCTAAACAAGAAGGTAAAGAAGAAGGCAAAGAAGAAGGTAAACAAGAAGGTCGTTTTGAGGCAAAGTTAGAAGCTGTACCTAAACTGCTAGCACTAGGTTTAAGTGTGGAACAGATATCACAGGCGTTAGATTTAGATGTTGCACAAGTCCAGCAAGCAATACAGCAAACGCCTCTAAATGAATAAATTCAGACAAGCGATGTTTAGCGACAAGCCTTTTTGCATCTAAGCATTTTAGATTAACGCGATCGCTATCTTAACTACAAATATCAGCTATAAACCCCATACTTGGAGGTGCAGCAATGGTACAACAAGTTACACCAGAAACCACAATCAAAGTCATCTACCCGGAAAGTGACGGACAGCCAATGGCAGATAATACAGAACAATTTGCATGGATTGTCAAAATCAAAGAAAATTTAGAAATCTTATTTGCATCGCAAGCTGATGTATTTATCGCCGGAGATTTGTTTTGGTATCCAGTTAAAGGAAGCCCGAATATTAAACAAGCGCCTGATACAATGGTGGTCTTTGGCAGACCAAAAGGAAAACGGGGTTCTTATTTACAGTGGGATGAAGATAATATACCCCCACAGGTAGTATTTGAAATTCTCTCACCAGGTAACACCCTCAAAGAAATGACTAAAAAATTGCAGTTTTACCAACGTTATGGCGTGGAAGAATACTACATCTATGATCCGGCTAAGAACGATTTAAATGGCTTGCTGCGTTCTGGGGATAGTTTTGAAGTTATCGAAGAGATGAATGGCTGGGTAAGTCCGCGTTTGGAAATCCGTTTTACATTAACACCGGATACGCTGGAAATTATTTCTCCCACCGGACAAAAGTTTTTGTCACCTGTAGAAATTGACCAGTTACGGGAACAAGAACACCAAGCAAAGGAAGCGGCTTTAAAAGAATTAGATAAAGAGCGCGATCGCTATCAAGAATTGCTAGCTAAACTCCAAGAAAAAGGAATCGATACAGATAATTTATAATCTAATTTATAATCGCTGATGTTCTATTTATAGAAGTAATCATAAGTTTATCTCTTTTATTTATTTTTACTTCTATGATGCTGATAAATACTTATAATATTAGGAACTAAAAATTTAACTATGGAACAACAACCGATACAAGTAATTGGAGGTGGACTAGCTGGAACTGAAGCAGCTTGGCAAATCGCCCAAGCTGGAGTGCCGGTAATTCTCCATGAAATGCGTCCAAAACGCTTCAGCCCTGCTCATCATACAGAACATTTGGCAGAATTAGTGTGTAGTAATTCCTTCGGAGCAATGGCAAGCGATCGCGCGGCGGGTTTATTGCACGAAGAATTACGCCAACTCGGTTCTATTGTCATCTCAAAAGCTGATGAACACGCCGTACCCGCTGGTGGGGCGCTGGCAGTAGACAGGGGACAATTTGGCCAAGACTTGACTCAAACTTTAGCCAGCCATCCTTTAATTGAATTTCGCCGGAGTGAAGTGTCTGCGATTCCTGAAGGGATTGTGGTTTTGGCAACTGGGCCTTTAACGAGTCCCGACTTAGCCCAAGATTTGCAACGCTTTACCGGGATGGAATACCTGAGCTTTTTTGATGCGGCTAGTCCGATTATTGTGGGAGAATCGATTAATCGTGACGTTGCCTTTATGGCATCACGTTATGACAAAGGTGAAGCCGCTTATCTGAACTGCCCAATGAATAAAGAGCAGTATTTGCACTTTAGAGAAGAACTTTGTAAAGCAGAACAAACAGAACTCAAAGGTTTTGAACGGGAAACGGCGAAATTTTTTGAAGCTTGTTTACCTATTGAAGAACTAGCACAGCGTGGGGAAGACACCATGCGCTACGGCCCCCTAAAACCAGTGGGATTGTCAGATAATCGCACCGGGGAACGTCCTTACGCTGTGGTGCAGTTACGACAAGAAGATAAAGCCGGCCAACTGTGGAATATGGTAGGATTCCAAACTAACCTGCGCTGGGGTGAGCAAAAGCGAATATTTCAGTTAATTCCGGGTTTGGAAAAGGCAGAGTTTGTCCGATTGGGAGTGATGCACCGCAATACTTTTATTAATGCTCCCCAGCTAATGCATCCTACTCTGCAATTTAAAGAGCGTCCAACATTGTTAGCTGCTGGACAGTTGATTGGTACAGAAGGCTACACTGCTGCGGCTGCGGGTGGCTGCTTGGCGGGAATTAATGCAGCGCGGCTAGCCTTGGGTAAAGAAGCTTTGGTTTTACCACCAACAACAATGATGGGTGCGTTATTGGAATTTATTAGTTCCGCTTCACCGAAGCATTTCCAACCAATGCCGCCCAACTTTGGCATTTTTCCCGAACTGGGTGCGAAAATCAAAAGTAAGCAAGAGCGTTATGGACGTTACCGCGATCGCTCTTTAACCGATCTAGCAAACTGGAAAGCTAATCGGAATTAATGGGAATTGGGGATTGGCTTGTTCTCCTAATCTCCCTACCCCCTGCCCCCTTGCTTCTTCCCCACTCACTATTTAATAAAACTTCAAATAGGTTTATTATCCTTTAAAATCTTTTGCAGAGATTTAGGCAAGATATATGGCTGATATTGTTGATATTGCAGTTACGGCTGAGTCTTTCAAAACCCTGGTGGCCGCTGTACAAGCCGCTGGTTTAGTTGAAACATTAAAAAGTCCTGGCCCGTTCACTGTCTTTGCACCAAATGACGATGCTTTTGCCAAGTTACCGCCGGGAACTATCCAAACTCTGTTACAGAATATTCCCCAGCTAATGCGGATATTAAAGTATCATGTCGTTCCAGGAAAGCTGCTACGGGCTGATTTGGCAGAACTCGGTACGGTTAATTCTGTGGAAGGTTCACCTATTAAAATTCATTCTTCTGATGGTTTTGAAGTGAAAAATGCCACGGTTTTAGCAGCAGATATCGAAGCTGATAATGGTGTGGTACACGTTATCGATACCGTGATTTTACCGGGTTAATTTAGCTAGGGTGGGTGTTTTCCACCCTACTTCTCCAAAATCTTTATAATTAACTAACTATTGGGAGTATCAAAACGCAACTCAATAGTTTAAATTATGTTATATTTGCAATGTGATTACTCACTCATTTGTTAATATATATTTCGTTATATTAAAATAAAATAAATTAAAGTCTTAAAAAGCTAACACCTATCTCAACAAATTAATGCTCGATTTAAACACTTTAGCTGAGTTTTCTCGTGGCAACTGCATAAGTATTTGTGCGTTTCTCGTACCAGCGAACTTGCTTGTCACGATTTTAACCATAAGCCTGGTAGCCTTACGTCGTCCATCGCATCAAGTGTGGCAATCTGCTGGAATTGCTAGCTTTTTCGCTTCTGTAATGATATTGCACGTATATACTTGGTTTATGATTGGCGTGGTGATGGCTCCTACTTATATCTTGCTGTGGTTAGCAATCACCTGTTTAGTGACTAATTTGGCAGCAATTCTTTTTCAAAGACGTTACAGTAACAGTCCTAGCCTTTCTAACAACGCCTGAAATTCACACCTACTCTCCACAACATAAAGATGGTGATGAATTTTAAGCTGTTACACATTTAACTTGAACATTTACATAAAGGATGATGACTGATAACCGTTAACTGTCAACAGTTAACAGTTAACGACCATAAAGAGTGTTTATACAATTTAGGCGCGCATCAGCTTAGATTTTAAATTTTGGATTTTGGATTAAAAAATTTAAAATCCAAAATTTAAATGAGGTTGGGTTTGTAGCGGTAGATTCATTTGGTAAATTCTGCGCGTAATTGATTCACTACCCGATCTAGCCCCACGGAATGGGCGGCTTTGAACAATAAACGATCGCCTGTTTGCACAAATGTCTTCAACCTAGCCACCAAATCACCATGAGTTGCAAAGCACTCAGATGGGATACCCTCAGCACTAAGGGCAATCGTTTCGGCATCTTGTCCATCTACCAAAACCAACAACCCGTCTAAATTCAATTTTCGCACTGTTTCTCCCACTTGCTGGTGCAACTGCTGCGATCGCTCTCCTAATTCTTTCATTGCACCCAATACGGCAATCTTCCGTTTTCCGGGTGTATCTGACAATAATTGCAATGCCGCGATCATAGCTTCTGGTGCAGCATTATAAGTTTCATCTAAGATTACCACATCGTTGGGTAAGGTAAACTGCTGCGATCGCCCTGTAGGCATATCCACCATCACACCTGCTTTCAGGTTTGCCCAATCGATCCCCAACACCTTTGCTACAGCTAAAGCTGCCAAGAAATTAGTCGCATTGTGACGACCAGGTAAAGGTAGAGGTAGTTGGATTCCTGCAACTTCCACCTGGTCGTTATCAATTAACTGCCCTTGGATATCCCCACCAGAAAAGCCGTAAGTTAAAACTTCTCCGTGCCAAAATTTTGCTGCTGTGGCCATTAATAAAGGATTGTCGTGGTTAAGAATTGCCACACTATCAGCAGACATTTCTGCTAACAACTCACATTTTGCTTCAGCGATCGCTTCTTCAGAACCTAATAATTCAATATGTGCCGTCCCCACATTGGTAATCACTCCAATTGTTGGACGCGCTATTTGTGTCAGTTCAGCAATTTGTCCCCTACCCCGCATCGCCATTTCAATTACGGCGTAGTCATCTTCTGCACCAAGTTGTAGGAGAGTTTTCGGGACACCAATTTCGTTGTTGTAATTTTCATAAGTTTTGTGAACTCGCCCCTTTGTTGCCAAAACTGCCGCAATTAATTCTTTAGTTGTAGTTTTACCCACAGAACCTGTTACACCAATTACAGGAATGTTAAAGCGATCGCGCCACCATCTACCGATTTGCTGATATGCTTTGAGAGTGTCTTTTACCTGCAATACCGGAAAACCAGGGTTTTCGTATTCAAAATCTACAATTGCCACTATTGCACCCTTGGCGATCGCAGTTTGCACAAATTCATGTCCATCAAACTTATCGCCTCGCAAAGCTAAAAATACTTCACCTGGCTTCAGGGTACGGCTATCTGTTTGTATACCGCAACTGACTTGTTTTAAAGCAGTTTCAGATAAGTTTATAGGACTGGCCAAAAGAATTTCAATCAGTTTGGTTAGGGTGGCAGAACAATGCATAGGTAATTTACAATTTAAAGTTCAAAATTAGAAACTCGAATTATGACACAATACTGCATTGAACAACAAGATTTACGACTTATCGATAAAGATGCGAATCTAAGGCTAGTCACAATAACACCAAAAATAGTGCCAAAGAAGTTCAGCTTCTTTGGCACACGTTGTTTATAAGCTATTTATATAATTTAATTAAGCATATCTTTTATCGCCTTATCCCCGGTTTTTAATTACGCTTACTTGCACAATTTGTATAGCTATTTCACTAGAAAGACCTAAAGCTTGATATAAATCATTTAAGAAGTTTTTTTCTTCTTCAGCTACGATGCCTTCAGTTAAAACTAAATCGGTGGCTACCGCAAAGGCCGATTCCCGCAAATCTTGAGATAGAGAATCTTTGGCTGCATTAAATAAACTATTAAAGCCATCCCCTTGGAGAATGCCCAATATTTTCTCAAACAGCTTGTTCATCATCTCATGGGGATAACTTTTAAAAAGTTTCATCCGAGACAGTACAAAAGTGAGATAATTTGCCTGTTCAACAGAAAGGTAACCGTCTGACGCTATTGCCACCAAAATAATGACAGCAAAAGCTTCCGCTGGATTGAGTGCTGTTTGGGTTTGGTTTTCTGTGCCCAACACAGCGTCGAATAGATCCATTGTAGTAACTCCTTGTTAGAGTCTCAATGGCGCTACAGTTACCTGTATGTTTGGTGGATTTCCAGGTAAAGCTGCAACGCAGTGAGACTTTCATGCTTTAGTGTTCCCAGGATTTCTTCACGGCGAACACTTGCAGCCAATGGTTTTTGGCAAGAGCTACACTGCCATTTGTAAACTTAGCGTTCTCCTGTCTTTTCTATTGTTTCAATTACCGCCAAACCTATACCAGAGCCTGCTATTAACAGGACTACTGATATCAAATAAGCGTTGGCCAGCATCCGTAGGGCTTCATCGAAAAAAATGTAGGTGGTCATTGCTTCACCTTTTGAATTTTGTGTTGCTAGTACTTTTTATTTCTCCACACACCGACAGGTGAATTTCGCCGAGAAACTGCTAGCAATTGCATCTTAACAAAACTTTAGCTCTTTAAGAACACATTTTAAACTTTTTCTTTCTGAAGATTTGATGAATTATAGAAAGCCTTGTAAAAGAAATTACTTAGTTTGAGTTTCAAGCAAAAGTTATGTCACCCTAGATTTACGTAAAGACAGTTGTTAAATTAGTCAACTAACTCACAAGTAATCATGACAATAAATATCTATAAATTGCTTATTTTTACGGACTATGCTGTGAAATCCAAAGAAAATATACAAGAAGATTCCCGGTTTCTCTAAGAAACCGGGAATCTGAGCTACAAATCAAATAGGATTACTATGATCTCAGTGCATATACAAAAGTGACTCAATTACGAATTCAGAGGTTTTACCTAAAAAAAGGAGAAAGTCCCTAAAGTAAACAATGTTCAATTGTCGCTACAACTGATTGAGAAAGAGAATCAAAGTCATAACCACCTTCTAAGCCAAACAGAATTTTACGAGTTATCCCTAGACAATAATCAGTAAATAAAGCATAGTCTTCTGGCTGCAAATTGATACTTGCCAAAGGATCTGCGGCATTGCCATCATAACCAGCACTTACAATCAGCAAATCAGCCTGAAAATCGGCTAAAAACGGTATTACTTGTCTTTCAAATAGTGGCTGATATACTGCAATATCACTACCAGGGCGTACAGGTAAATTTAATACATTATTATGAAAGCCGCGTTCTGTCGCTCTCCCAGTACCGGGATAACATGGGTACTGATGTAGCGAACAGTAGGCGATGCGTGCTTCAGTTTCAACGATCGCCTGAGTTCCATTACCGTGATGCACATCCCAATCGAGGATGGCGACGCGGTTAATTCCGGGTTGTTCGAGGGCAAATAAAGCTGCGATCGCTGCATTAGAAAATAGGCAAAAGCCCATTCCCGCATCACTTTCTGCATGGTGTCCTGGGGGACGCGCTAGTACAAAAGCTGGATTAGCCGACTTTAACACAGCCTCAACTCCATCCAACCATGCACTGACTGCCAACAATGCCACATCATAACTAAGTGGCGAAACTGGCGTATCTCCATCCAAAGGGCCGCCGCCACTAGAAGCGATTTGCCAAAGTTTTTTGATATAGGCTGGGCTATGTGCTCTAACCAACACAGACATCAGCGATGGCTGTTCTGATGCTGGTGTGGGCGATCGCCAGGCAATTCTATCTGCGAATGTCGCTGCTTTTAGGGCAGTAGCGATCGCACTTAAACGTTCTGGTTTTTCGGGATGGTATTTTCCAGTCTTGTGGTCTAAAAATTCGTCGGAATAGATGACTGGCAGCATAGGACGAAAAAAGTTGGCACCAAGACAATGAATGCTATTGTATCCCATCTTCCGCACTTCAAAAAGTATTATAAATAATACAAAAATAGTTACTAAGAATATTCATACTATTAAGTATTAATACTGGTAATAGTTATTGGCTGG